>NZ_CAJYMO010000194.1 GCF_913776365.1 uncultured Chryseobacterium sp.
AAAACCCAGACGGTTGACGCATTGGATAACATAATAGCATCAACTGATGAGGGCGGCACCATCACCTTTGGTTATAATGCGGTAGGCGAGCAAATTACTTCGCAGTACGCCGGAAGCCAGGTCATTACAAAATATGATGCCTGGGGTAGGAAATCGGAATTCAATGATCCGTCAAACGGAGTGTATACCTATGAATATAATAGTTTTGGGCAGCCCCTAAAGGTAGTTAGTCCTAAGGGGACCAAAGAGTATGCTTATAATAGTTCAGGACAGCTGATCTCCCAGAAAGAGTTTTCAACGGCAGACGGCGGACAGACTACGGATAAGATGATTTCCTTTTCTTATGATAATAAAGGAAGACTGATCGCCAGGGGCGGAACGTCAAAAGGAAAAGCTTTCAGCTCAAATATCATCTTTGATCCTCAGGGAAGGATATTGTCCTCGTCGGAAAGCAGCAATGGTAAATATTTTATCCAGAAAGGAATTACCTATGATGATAAAGCAAGAGTGATTTCTTACGAAAAACAGCTTTATTCTTCTGGAACTCTTACCAAGGTAGATATAGAAAATATATACAGTTCCTGGAATGGTGAGCTTGCTCAGGTGAAAGATAAAAATTCAGGAAAAGTATTATGGGAACTTAAAGAAACCAATTCCAGAGGTCAGGTCCTGACAGCTCAATTAGGATCATCAGATATCAGTAATACATATAATGATGCAACCGGATATCTCACGGGAATAAAACATGTTTCGCCGCTGCAAGGTATTCTGAGTATCAAATACAGTTTCAATGCTATTAAAAATGAGCTTAAACTGAGAACGACACTAGGAGACTTTAATATTATTGAATCTTTTGATTATGATACGAACAACAGGTTAACGAACTGGACAAATCCGAAGACCGGACAGAATTCTGAGAATATTTATGACGTCACAGGCCGGATCATGAAGAATGATCAGGTCGGAACGATGAAATATGAAAATTCGGCTAAAATTTATCAGCCTACAGGCATGACGCTTAATACAGCTGGGGAACAGAATTATAATAATGATTTAATCCAGACCATTGTTTATAATGAAAATAATGATCCGGTATTCATTGATGGAATGAAAGGTGACGTAGCTTTTCAGTATGGTTTGACCAGTATGAGGCAGAGGGTTACTTACGGAGGTAATTTCAGTCCTGACGGCGATGGTAAATTCACTAAGTTTTATAATGAAGACGGAAGTTTTGAAATTGTAAGAGATAACGTTACAGGAAAGGAAAAGCATCTGTTGTATATCGGCGGAAATCCATATGAAAGCAATATTGTTTACCTTAAGAACTTTGATGAAACAAACGGTTCTTACAGATTCCTGCATAAAGATTATTTAGGCAGTATCTTAGCTATTACTGACGAAGCAGGCAATAAGCTGGAACAGAGGCACTTTGATGCCTGGGGCAATTTTACCCATCTTCAGATCGGAAACGGAGCCATCATAACGGATAAGAATATAATTGATTCAACTTCCTTATTGGTAGACAGAGGCTATACCAGCCATGAACATTTTGCAGAAGTGGGACTTATTCATATGAACGGAAGATTATATGATCCGTTATTGAGAAGGTTCTTGAATGCTGATGAAAATATACAGGACATATTCAACACCCAGGTATATAACAAATACGGATACGTACTGAACAACCCTTTGATATACAGCGATCCTAACGGGGAATTTGCCTGGATTATAGTTGGGGCGGTAGTTGGTGCCTATATGACAGGGGTAAAAGCAAACGGTTCATGGGATCCAACCCAGTGGAACTGGGGTGCTACATGGGGTAAAATCCTCGTAGGAGGTATTGTAGGAGCAGCAGGGGTATATATTGCTCCCGCTATAGGAGCATCAGCTCTTGCCGCTGCTCCCGCTTCATGGGGAATAACAGGCGGAGTTCTGGGCGGTGCAATTTCAGGGGCTGCCGTAGGGGCTGTAGCAGGTGCTCTTACCGGTTTTACCAACGCTGTAATGTTCGGTGAAAATGTAATAAAAGGCACTTTGATGGGAGCCGGATCAGGAGCTTTAACGGGAGGTGTTATAGGAGGAGTAGCTGGTGGTATCAGGCAAATAATAAATAATGCCAGAGGACTTGAGCCGGGAACTATTCTGAAAGGAGCACCGATTGCAGAAGGCAGAAGTGCATGGACCTTGAATAATACACCAAAAATGACAACGGTTGGATTAAGTGAAAAAGTAGGCTCTTCCGGAATAAAATATAATATCCAAGTTGGAGAAGCAGATGGTGAATTTATAAGACAAAGCAATAATGCTAAGCAAATAAGCACAAGTAACTGTCTTGATTGTGAAAATCCGCGCTTTATATTTGACTCTAAGGGTAGAGGACTAGATATGAATTATTTTAATAGTTTGAGTGAAAATTCTAATTCTAGCATTATATCAGGCGGATCAGGCGGTCAAAATATTGTGAAAATGACAGGACCACCCAATTCTTATACAAATCTTAATAATGGTCACATAGTTGTATATGGACCTGAAGGAAAACCTATATTTGATGTTAATAGCGTACGGATAAAAGGAATTTTTTATAATACTACTCCTAGTGGGAAAGTTATTCCAAGTTTTGGAAAAGGTACTAAATTTGATGGGCCAACCCCAAAAGCACTAATCAAATTTTTTGGATTATGATAACATATAAAGGAATTGTAGAAGATAATAATTTAGAATTAGATTTATCCTACATTGGAAACATTTTATCCGTTGAGCAAATTTTAATAGTGATGAAGTCAATGAGTCCTGATTTTATTGAAATAAATGGAAATATTTATTTAAAATCTAATTTTGAAAGTTATGGTAGCGATAACAACAGGTTTGAATATTCACAGAAGGGGAAAGAAAAATATATAAATACTATTTCTATTTCAGATGTATTTTATTTTTCTTCAGATAAGGAAACTCATAAGAAAGAAGTACAGAAGAAAATAGGGCTATATATTTTAGAATTTTGGAAAATAAGATTAAACTTCTTACTTCCAGATAAAAATTTTGAATTCATGCTTTTTGAAGATGGTCTATATGATGAAAGTGGTGTATGTATAACTTTTAATCAAACACATTGATATAAGCCAACAATTACCAAGCACTTATATCTATATAGTTTATATTAATATCTACTGGAATTTTATTATTAGATATTTACATATTTATTAATAATTTAAACTATTTGAGACCAAGTACTTATAGTTGATAAACATATATTATTTATAGAGTTTATTTTAGTAAAATAAAATATATCCCTTAAATCAAATAAAAGCTTTTTGCTTTTACTTTAAAGAAGCCATTGCAACTCTCTGCAGTGGCTTTACATATCAATAGGGAAATATCACAATCTGTTTATAATAATGTTTAATATATAATATAAAAACCAACAATAAATAATAAAACTTAAAACAGCAGTCTGAATCACCATTTTTACTATTATTATGAAATGAGCACTATACGGCAGTCATTACTTGTAGTAACACATCCATGCTGAAGATAACAAATAAGATAAAATTATATGTTTAGAAAGGACTTTTTAAAAAGGCTAGGTATCTATTAAGTACTTATTTTATTTGAGATCCGGGCTCCGTTATCTTCCGTTAGCAGGTGCGAGAAAATAACTTTAAGGAAGCCCGAAGTTTTTGTTAAAAATGTGATGTTAGAAAAGCATAAAGAGTTTTATCAATTGGCATACAACTATGGAAACAAAACTTCTGCACCCTAAATATATTAAACGTTGGTGGTGGCCTTATTAATAGATTATGAAAAAAATAAAATAAGAGCTTGTTTAAAAAGAAATTTAGAAATAATTTGTAAAATAAGTCGGTCAGTCGGAACTTTGTATTTCACCACAAAATCAGAGTTCATGACAAAGAAATATCTTCGCCTGACTGACCGGC
>NZ_CAJYMO010000195.1 GCF_913776365.1 uncultured Chryseobacterium sp.
GTCGAATTCCTCTTCGTTAAGGCCTTTCCATGCATATACCGGGATTCCTGCAGCAGCAATGGCAGCAGCAGCGTGGTCCTGGGTAGAAAAAATATTACATGAAGACCAGGTTACTTCCGCTCCCAAAGCTACCAATGTCTCGATCAGCACAGCGGTCTGGATGGTCATGTGAAGACATCCTGCGATTCTTGCTCCTTTCAGCGGCTGGGAAGGCCCGTATTCTTCACGGATGGCCATCAGTCCAGGCATTTCTGCCTCTGCAAGGGTAATTTCTTTTCGTCCCCATTCTGCAAGGGAAATATCCTTAACCTTGTAAGGAACATATTGCGTTGTAGTACTCATATCTGATGAATAATTTAAATACGATTGATAAGATGCAAAATTACAACTAATTATCTGGATAAAAAAATACCGGCTCCCGGTCTTATCGTAACCTGGGAAAAGATCATCTGTTTTGTTTCTTTTGCTTATTTTAGCGACATCAATCAACATCAACCAGCCATGCCTCTTTACCGCGATTTTTCTGATGACAATGCCACTATTCTCGTATGGAAATACGATGAAACGGAAGACCTGGATATCAATGTGCTTCTGGAGCCTGAAAATGTGGAAAAAGTAAAAGATTACCATCCCAAAAAGCTGCTGGAGGTCCTGATGGTAAGAAAGCTCCTGAAAGGCCTGAAGCCTTCGTCTAAAATTCTCTACAGGGACCGGGAGCCCTTTCTGTCCCCCGGAGATGCGGAAATTTCCATTACCCACTCTTTTCCTTTTGCAGCCATTGCCGTGTCAAAAAACAAAATCGGTATCGATATTGAGAAGTTCAATCCTAAAATACTCAGGGTTATTGATAAATTCATCTATGAGGAGGAACGGGGATTCATTCCTCCCGGTCATGAGGTTACTTTTTATACGATGATCTGGAGTGTAAAGGAAAGCATGTACAAAATTCATCATTCGAAACACTGGTCGCTGAAAAGGCATTATGAAGTAAGGCCTTTCGAGCTCAAGCATCTTCATCATATCCGGTGCAGGGTGTATGATGAAAGGATTTCGGATGAACTGAAGGCGCGGATAGAGTTTTTCGATGATTATTGTTTCACGATTGTAGAGGAGCAGCAGCCGTAAGATCTGATGTACTGCCGGATTCGCTCTTGTATTTTTCAATGACTTTCCGCTGCTCCTTGGCAACATCATAGATCAGTTCCAGGACATCATGGATATTTTTAAGTTCCGTAAGATGGGAAATCTTATCAGGATCCCTGCGGTCATAGCCTTCGCTTTCGGTAAGTTCGGTCTTTCTCTTCAGGATGAGGTCGTCCAGCGGGGAATCTTCCGGCTCGATCCGGCTTTCTTTCTTAAGGCTTTCCGTAATTTTTTCTCCATTCAGCAAATACGTTACCTTCTGCATTTCGGCTTCTATTTTCCGGCTCCAGCCTTCCGCGTCGATTTCGGGGTATTTCTCTTCCTTTTTTACATATTGCGACAGCGAAGCCGTGTACGCTGTGATCAGATGGGAAGTAGCTACAAACTGATGGACGACTTCCAGCTTTTTCTGCTGGTTTTTGGGTTCCGAAATCATCCGCTGAAAGTTATCGGAAAGGTTAGCGAGCGCGATAATGGCGTTTTTGCGTTTTACCTTATACTCTTCCAGGTCAAAACCTTCTTCCAGAAATTTGGAAATGACGCATTGGAAATAAATAAGGTTGGAGTCTGCCGATTTTTTCATCAGTTCAAGGTTCTGGGTATGTTCCCAGACCGGAAGTACGATGTAGGCAATGACAGACGTAATCACTGCCGCAATAGCAGTATCCACGATACGGTCCCTGAAAATAACATTCACATGGCCCGGACTTAAAAAATTAAAGCTCAGGAATATATAAATCGTCATAAACAGGACTGCCCAGAAGTACCGGCCTTTCAGGAAGCTGAAGCACATAATCATGCTGACCAGGAGGATGGTGAACAAAGCTTCATTCACCGGGATAAAATAAAGGATGCCATAGGCAATCACAGCTCCGGCAATGGTACCGTACAGTCGCAGGAGGTTTCTTTTTTTGGTGATGGAATACGCCGGCTTGAGGATGGCCACTACGGTAATCATGATCCAGTAGGTATGCCCGATCCCGAGGAACTGAAATAAGGAAAAGAGATATCCTACCAGCAATGCAACCGTGATCCGGAGGGCATGCCGGAAATGGGAGGAAGAAAAGGAGATGTTGTCTTTTAGAACCTTAACATTCAGCTTTTCTTCGTTCGGCAGGAATTTTTTCAGGTCCAGTCCGGTGGAAAGGCTCTTGGCCAGCTATACATCCTGGGAAAATACCTTATAGATTTCCCTGATTTCTTTTGTGATGTCATTAATGCGCATCAGGATCTGCCTCAGGACCATGAAGTTTTCAAAATTATCCGGTGAAATGCTTTTGTTTCTGAGGTCGAAATAATCTCGGTTCAGGCTGCCCAGTTCCGTTTCCAGATGATGAACAGATTTTGCACGGGTACCGATCTGGAGCGATATGCCTATATTGGTAATCTCTTCGGCCAGCAGGTTCAGGTAATTGTGGATTTTCACCAGTATGCCGGTGTCCCCGAAACTTTTCTGCAGTTTCTGGTAATCGCTTTCGGAGGTCATCAGTTTTTCATGGAGGTCCAGGGAATTCAGGAACATCAGCATCAGCAGGCGGCTGGTGGTGGTGGATTCATTCACAATGGTTCTTGTTTTAAAAACGGTTTCCCGCGTTTCCTCCTGAAGGTTTTTTATTTCAATCTGTTTGGCAATCACCTGGCTGGTCAGCCGGGTGAAATCGGGGTCTTTTTGGTAATGGTCAGCCTTGATCTTTAAAAATTCGGCCAATTGAAGATAGTTTTCTCCGATCATCTGGCTGGCCAGCTTATAGGGCTGAATGGTGGTCACAATCAGGAAGATCATCAGGAACCAGGTACATCCCGAAGCAAAAATAAGGAGGCTTTTCAGGATATTGTCTCCTGTAAGATGGCCGTCTATGAAAATAGCCAGCACCACAAGGGAAAGGGAGCCTACTGCCGCAAGCCGCTGCCCGTAAACGCCAATCAGCGAAAAAAACATTCCGAATACAATAATCTCTGCAAATACCAGGAACTTGACATGCATTACCAGGCTTGCGGTCGTGGCAACAAGGACAAAGCAGATGATGGCAAATGCCAGGGCATTCCTTCTCCGGATGAAAGGGCCCGGCTGATCGGTAAGGGCTACAAAGCTTGTTCCGAGTGGAAAAAGGAAGTAGTCTTTCAGAATTCCGAAGTGGGCAAGAACCACACAGGGCAGAACGGTAGCCAGCGTAATCCTGATGGCAGAATATACATATTGGCTGGTCACAAATTTTTTGAGTTCCGCGGAGTAGTTCATGCTGCAAAAATAAGGGTTACATGTGAATTATGGATTTAGAAATGTAGAATTTTCCCTTGCCGGTGCCGGATCATGTATTTATTCATCCCGGCGCCGGACTGACAAATCACTATCAAATTTTACACCAGATAGCACGCAGGAGGTGGAGAAGGAGAAATGTTTGAAAGTTACCGGTCAGGTGTAAAGAATGCTCATCGGAGAAATGAACGGCCGTTTATACTTAAACCTTTCAGGTTTTTACCTGTTCCCCCGTCAATAGCCCGGATAGCAGTGGTTACCCCGCAGCATGCTCAGGAGAGCGAAGGGTCCGGTGCTGGAAATGCGCCGGCGCGAGGAGTATGAACGGATAGCCGGAAAAAGCTCCTGAAAATACCGATGACGGATAGTCAGAGGTGAATTCCGCTTTGCGGGTGAATTTCGCTTTGCGAGTCAATTTTGCTTCGCAAGTGAATTTTCAGGCTGGCTGAAGTTGACCCTTTGTATAGGATGCATAACATTTTGATGGTGGGCACAAGCTCGGAAGCTTGTGCCAGCGTTGAATTACAGACTGATGTTAAAAATTGACCATTGACCAGCGCAGCGGATTGACCATTGACCATAAGTGAAAAGTGAATTGTCAATTTTGCTCCGCAAGTGAATTTTCAGAGTGGCTAACAGTTGACTATTTATATAGGATGCACAACACCTTTTGATGGTGGGCACAAGCTCGGAAGCTTGCGCCAGCGTTGAATTACAGACTGATGTTAAAAATTGACCATTGACAAGCGAAGCGGATTGACCATTGACCATAAGTGAAAGGTGAATTGTCAATTTTGCTTCGCAAGTGAATTTTCAGGCTGGCTGAAAGTTGACCCTTTGTATAGGATGCAGATCATTTTGATGGTGCGCACAAGCTCGGAAGCTTGCGCCAGCGTTGAATTACAGGCTGATGTTAAAAATTGACCATTGACCATAAGTGAAAGGGAATTGTCAATTTTGCTCCGCAAGTGAATTTTCAGAGTGGCTGAAAGTTGACCCTTTGT
>NZ_CAJYMO010000196.1 GCF_913776365.1 uncultured Chryseobacterium sp.
TGACAGGCCAGGTTATCAGGAGGAAAACAGGTTCTTTTGCCAACGAAAATTTCATCAATATTAAATTCGGTTATTATTCCTATACAACTTCCGATCCCATTCCTTGGAAAATTGAAAATGATACTAAAGAATACGATGGCTATCACCTTCAGAAAGCGACAGCCGATTTCGGAGGGCGGCACTGGATTGCCTGGTTCAATAAAGAGATTCCGTTCAATGAAGGACCCTATAAATTCCGGGGACTGCCGGGATTGATCTTTGAAATCCAGGATGATAAAAATAATTTTAGGTATAAGCTGGTTAAAAATCAGAATCTTCCGGGAAATGTTGCCACTGAGGATTTTCTGGAATCGAATTTCGGAACCAAAGCCATTGCAGTCAGTGAGAAGCAAAAAAGGAAATTGATGATGGATTTTTACAACGATCCTTTTTCCTTTGAAAGGACAAATTTCACCCACAGTACTGATCTGAACATCAACATCGGAGGAAAGCAGATCAGCACCATCGAGGAATTGAATGCCCAGGTTAAGAATCTGCAGCAGATTATACGGAAATACAACAATCCCGTAGAAATCGATAAAGCCGTGAAATACGATTAATCGATCTCAGGTAAAGCCATCCTGTGTAACGGGAAAGGCATCCGGCTGCAAAGCCATGCAACCGGAATTCCTTGACAAGCTTTCAATAAAGAATCTGCTCATTCACCGAATTAATCAATCCATTCCTGATTCCTTTTCATTCCTGCCGCTGAATCTGCTGACGGCTTCAGGGCTCACCGGTGTAAATAAATTCACCAGATTGCCATCGGGATCCCTGAATAACAGGGAATTATTTCCCCAGGGCATCAGTGTGGGTTTCTGAACAAGGTAGGGTTCCAGAAAACCAGACAGCCGTTCGTAGTCTTTTTCCACATCGTCTACCCTGAACTCAATGATGGCAGAACGGTTGTCTGCGGCCCGGGCTACGCTGTCACCGCCAAAAAACTGCAGGGTCCTGAGACTGCCGATCGCCAGCGTAGCGTTTCCTGTCTGCAATTCCGCAAAATCCGGGGTAAATTGTTTCACCATTAATCCGGTTACTTTGCCGTAAAAGGCAACCAAAGCCTCAACATCGGCAGTAATGATTCTGGCAGATACTAAATTCATTATTCTTCTGTTTTGTTTGCTGCAAAAATACATTGCGGTTGTGACAACAGCATGTCAGCAGCTTGACAAGATGGATGTCATCCGTAAATTATTTTCGCTCTGATCCGGATTTTTGAGATGATCGTATTCTGCACTGAAGCTCATATTGGCTGTGAAAATCCCGACATTCCTCCGGCTTCCGGCAGCAGAAAGAAGAAGATTTGCAGCAAAAACGCTTTTGAAAACGAATTCTTTTAGGCAAAAACGGAAAATTTTAACGTAATTGCACCCATTTTTATAACCGGCAGGTATCAGCAACCATGACAGAGAAATTTCCAACCCTTCACAGTACCCTTTCGCCCGGCGCACTGAGCGAACTTATTCAACAGCAATATGGCATGGGCAATGAGACGGAATGCAGCATATTCCGGCTTGCGATGAACCATCTTTACCTTGTCCGTGACGGTGAAGAACGCTATGTTTTCAGAATCTATACCTGCAACTGGCGCAACAGGCTGGAAATTGAAGAGGAACTGAGGCTTCTGATGCACCTGGCAGATGCTGGCCGGCCGGTAGCCTGTCCGATAGCAGATCAGTCAGGCCGGTTGATCCAGGAAATAGAGGCACCGGAAGGGACCAGGTACGGGGTCCTGTTTGCGTATGCGAGCGGGACAAAGACGGCAAAATTTTCGCCTGAAACAAGTTTTCTCATCGGTCAGGCATTGGCAAAAGTCCACCAGTCGACAGAAAATTTTAAGCTTAAGAGGATGTCCTATACCACCCGGAACCTGCTCACGGAACCGTTAGCCAGGACAAAGGCGTTTTACAATAAAAACATCAGCGAAACTGCATTTTTAGAAAACCTTTCTGCATTCCTTATGCTGCAAATGGAAAGTGTGGACAAAAAAGAAATGAGATACGGGGCGGTTCATCTCGATGTCTGGTTCGATAATCTGCATATTGATGATGAAAAAGGGATCACCTTTTTTGACTTCGATTTTTGTGGCAACGGGTATCTGTGCTTTGACATTTCCTATTTCCTGTTCCAGTTGTTTTCAACACACCTGAATGAGGAAGAATACCGGATAAAGGCGGAAAGCTTCATCAGGGGTTATGAAACCGTCACCGCCATCAGCAGCGAAGAGAAAAAGTTCTTACCTTTCGCCTGTCTGGCCATTATGACCTATTACATCAGCGTCCAGTGCGACCGGTTTGATTACTGGACAAATATTTTCCTGAATGAAGACCATCTGAAAAGGATGACCGGGAATCTGAAACGGTGGATGGCGTATAACGAAATAGAGATCGGATAATCGGTTGAGACAGGCTGTTAAAGCAAAATCGGATCCAGCAGGGAATCTTTTTAAGGCCATCATGCTGTGGCACAAGAAGAAGTATTTTATTTATCGATGATATAAGTCAGTCTCACAATTCTATGATGCAGGTTAAGAACCGGCGGTGTAAAAATCATCCTCTGGCAGAAGCCCGGGAGACATCAAAAAAAGTCCGTTTTCACCTGTAGTGAAACGGACTCATGAGATTTGCGGAACCGGACTATCCCGATACCGTGAGCTGTCCGTTATCCTTACCCCAGGTAAATGCGCCTATGCCTTCTGCCAGTCCGGCAAACGTGCCGATAAGGGAGCCTGATTCTGTCATTAATGTCAGTGATACGGCGCCTTCTTCTACGGCACCTGCCACAATTGCCCATTCACAGTTTCCTGCTACGGTGCCGGGATCTACCACAAAAGCTCCGGCCACCTCGCATTCTATGGCAGCAGCCACGGCGCCCCATCCGTGAGCTTCAAATTCTACGGCTTTTACATCCGTAATATTGGTTAGGGCCAGGGTGCATGATACGCCGTAGTAGACGAGTCCGCCCGCTTCAAGGGTGCCTCCCGCTGCCCAGACCGATGTGGAATCGTCAAAAGTAAGAAGTGCCTTGTTTGCTAAATTCACCGGACTGTTTTCCGGGCTGTTCTTAATGATTTCAATCTGCTTCAGAAGAGATTGCCGGGCCAGATCTTTCAGATCTCCGATTGTGGTGGTTGATGCTGTGTTGGTGGTCATGATTTGTTGTTTGGTGTTGAATTTTGCTTACTCTGATTGGTTTTCAGCTTCCCCATCTACTCAAATATTTCCGGATGTATGAGAGGTACACCTACCGGCAGCAGTACGATGCCAATGTTGTACTTATCAAAAGTACCGCTTTACAAAATAGCATCCGTCAGTATAAATACTTAATTTTCAGCATGTAAACCCTGTTGATTTTTTTTAGGCAGGAAGTATGCAGGGAGGGAAGAATGCCACCGTTAGGGTGTTCCGGTAAATAGCAGGGTGGTCTGTAAATAATGTATGATCCGGGCTGAAATTCCGGTATCGGTAACCTGGTTATCTGACGGAAGATCCGTCTGTCATTGCCTGCCTATAATGTTAAATCCCGTCCGGAAATTTGATTTTTATGGTATGTACCTTATCTTTGCCGCTTTCTAATGCTAAAATCATGATGTTATTTTTATGAACAAATTCTTTCTTCCTGTTTTGTTTTGTGCTTCATTCTACAACGCACAAGTTGGTATAAATACTACTCAGCCGGATGCTTCTTCAGTCCTGGAAATCAATACTTCCTCATTACCTTCCGGCAGTAAAAAGGGGTTCCTTGCACCGAGAGTCAGTCTTTCGGGTTCCCGCGACACCCAGACTGTTCCGTCACCCGCCAATGGGCTGCTGGTATACAACCTGGCCAATGCCGGAACGTTTCCCAATGAAGTGCACAGTAACCGTTTTTATTACTGGAACGGCACGGAGTGGCTGGACTTCGGGGCCACATCGGTTTTGCAGAACTTCATCAACAACAGGATCATCAGCCTGAATTCCACAGCTACCCAGAGCTTTACCTATGCATCCATCAATTCCACCAATGCCGCCAACGGAGGCATCCCGGTGAGTTTTGCAGATTCCGACGTTGTCCTTAATGCAGGCAACATTGCCGTGAAATCCGGCAATACTTTCAAGATCAATATTACCGGGCTGTACGAAGTTTCGGCCTACATCAACTATAACCCGAACCGTACCAGCACCGGATCTACCCAGCGGGGATGCTTCCTGAATCTGAAACTGCAGCTTTCCAGCGATAACGGCGCTACCTGGACCGACGTAATCGGTAACCGTACGGCATGGGGAATCAAAACCAATAACCTGCTGAAAACCGCAGTGCTGATTTCCACGCCGATCAACCTTACGGCCGGACAGGATATACGGCTCGTGGTGCAGAACCCCTTTGCTGTTACCGACACCTCCAGCATCCATGGAGAAAACCCTACGGATTTTCCCAATGCACCGCTCCCTGCCATTACCGTTTCTTCAAAAATACCCGTATCCAAAAACTTAACCCTTACTCTTCTTGATTATGATATCCAACAGTAGACTGTACAAGAAAAATCTGTTTAAAATAATTGCGGTCAGCCTCTTAGGCACCGGAAGCTTTCTTTTTTCCCAGGGCGTGGGCATCGGTACCGCTGCGCCTCATCCCTCGGCTTTGCTGGATGTGGACGCCGGCACCTTACCGGCCGGTCAGAAAAAAGGCATCTTATTTCCAAGGGTCGTCCTGCAGAACAGGACCGATGTTACCACCATTCCCAATCCGGTGGTAGGGCTCTTCGTCTACAATACCGCTAATTCTGCTACGGATTCGCAGATCCGGGCCAATGTATTTTATTACTGGACGGGCACCAGCTGGGTAGATATTGCCACTTCCAAAACTTTTGAAACAGAGCTTTACCCGCAGGTATTCATCGTGGCCAACCGGGGAAACCAGGAGCTCAATAAAACGGATTTCAATAATGGCCAGGCGGCGGTGGTGACCTTTAATCCTTCCGGAACCGGAGCCATGTATGTGGATGTGGGCAACAGGGTGTCGCTGACCAACAATAATTTCAGGATTCTGTCAAGCGGACGGTATGAAATCACAGGCTATGTAGGTTACAATCCATGGGTACCGACCAACTGTACGACGTACACTACGGAAGGCAGCTGTACCGCGGCAATGGACCTTATGGTTCAGGTGTCCACGGACAACGGAACGACCTGGACGAATATTGCAAAATCCAGTTCTGCCTGGGGCGTAGGCACGGGAGACCGGAACCGGTCGGTAATCATTACGCCTTTTGTGGTTAATCTTCTGGAAAATAACCTGGTAAGAACGGTTGTGGCCAAAGGTTCCGCCACAAATCACGGGACGTCACCTTCGGGCAGTGTCCTTAATATCGAATCCGGAACCGGTCTGGCCTATTCCCGGTTGTTACGTTTACAGAAACTCAACTAAACTTCAAGATCCTCATCCATATGATTATCAAAACGAATATCAGTCTGTTACTGCTGTGCTCCGCTCTCATCTACGGGCAGGTGGGAATAGGAACCTCAACGCCGAACTCCTCCGCTTTGCTGGACATTTCTTCTTCAAATAAAGGTTTCCTTCTGCCCAGGCTCGCCCTTACCGGCAGGAATGATGCTGCTACCATTGCCAATCCCGCCAATGGCCTGATGGTGGTGAACCTTGCCGCCAACGGAAGCGCAGGGAATGCTGTATTTGCCAACTCCGTGTATTTCTGGCAGAATTCCATATGGCAGAAGTTTACAACGCTTACGGAAATCACGTCTTATGTACAGACCGGTCAGTATGTAATGCGGTCAACAGCGACCCAGCCCTTCACTGCCACAGAACTCAGCAATATCAACAGCAATGAGAATTACGAGGTTCCCGTAGCCTGGTCTGCCAACGACATCACCATCGATAACCCTGCGGACGTCGAATTGCTTACCGGCGGAAACGAATTCAGAATTAAGACGGCAGGCAA
>NZ_CAJYMO010000197.1 GCF_913776365.1 uncultured Chryseobacterium sp.
ACATTTTCAGAGAAAATCAGGAAAGTGGAGAACTGATAATGGATAACAATGATCTTGAAAGAGAGAGAGGGATTACCATTTTATCAAAAAATATTTCTGTTACGTATAAAGACACAAAAATCAACGTCATCGATACCCCTGGTCACGCCGACTTCGGTGGGGAAGTGGAAAGGGTATTGAAAATGGCAGACGGGGTAATCCTGTTGGTGGATGCCTTTGAAGGGCCGATGACGCAGACCCGTTTCGTACTTCAGAAAGCGTTGGAACTCGGATTGAGACCATTGGTGGTCATCAACAAAGTTGATAAGCCGAACTGCCGTCCTGACGAGGTTCACGATCAGGTATTCGACCTGTTCTTCAACCTGGAAGCGACCGAAGAGCAATTGGATTTCCCTACGTTCTACGGATCTTCAAAACAGGGATGGTTCAACACTTCACTGGAGCAGACCGAAGATATCCTTCCATTGCTGGACGGTATCCTGCAGTACGTTCCGGCTCCGAAAGTTGCCGAAGGGAACCTGCAGATGCAGATCACTTCCCTGGATTTCTCTTCTTTCTTAGGAAGAATTGCCATCGGGAAAGTAACAAGAGGCGAACTGAAAGAATCCCAGTGGATCGGTCTTGCCCAGGCAGACGGGAAAATTGTTAAAGGAAAAGTAAAGGAATTGTATGTTTTCGAAGGATTAGGAAAGAAAAAAGTAACCGAAGTTCAGGCAGGGGATATCTGTGCCGTGGTAGGTTTCGACGCCTTCCAGATCGGGGACTCTTTCGTTGACCTTGAAAATCCTGAGCCGTTGGAAAGAACAGCCATCGACGAGCCTACGCTGAACATGACGTTCTCCATCAACAACTCTCCGTTCTTCGGGAAAGATGGTAAATATGTTACTTCCAACCACCTGAAAGAAAGGTTAACCAAAGAATTGGAGAAAAACTTAGCTCTAAGAGTTCAGCAGACCGATGATGCCAATACATTCCTTGTATTTGGTAGAGGTATTCTTCACTTATCCGTTCTTATTGAAACGATGAGAAGAGAAGGGTATGAGATGACTATTGGTCAGCCGCAGGTAATCTTAAGAGAAGATGAAAACGGACAAAAATTGGAGCCTTACGAATCTCTGGTGGTAGACGTTCCTGAAGAATATGCTTCAAGAGTAATCGATTTGGCTACCCAGAGAAAAGGCGACCTTCACATCATGGAAACCAAAGGCGAAATGCAGCATATGGAATTCGAGATTCCTTCAAGAGGTTTGATCGGATTGCGTTCCCAGATGCTTACGGCTACCGCGGGTGAAGCCATCATGGCGCACCGTTTCACGGAATATAAGCCTTTCAAAGGGGCGATTCCGGGAAGAAACAACGGGGTATTGATCAGCAAAACCCAGGGGCCGGCTACGGAATATTCCATCGCTAAACTTCAGGACAGAGGTAAATTCTTCGTTGATCCGGGTGAGGAAATCTACGCAGGAATGATCATCGGGGAGCAGAACAAACCGGGAGACCTTGTGGTAAACATCGTGGAAGCCAAGCAGCTGAACAACATGAGAGCCTCCGGAAAAGACAAAGATACCGGGGTAGCACCGAAAATCCTGTTCTCTCTGGAAGAATGCATGGAATACATCCAGGGGGATGAAGCCATCGAGGTAACCCCGAACTTCATCCGTATGAGAAAGAAAGTACTTTCTGAAGAAGACAGAAAAAGAATGGAAAGATCGGCGAAAGCATAATTTCAATATTGATCTGGGCAACCGGCATCTTCGCCATTGTTGCAGAACATCATACAGCCTTCCGTTTTTTGCGGAAGGCTTTTTTATTCCCCGCAGATCGCAAACTCTCTACAAATATTTTCTAACACACACTTAATCCCATGAACCCTGAAAGAGCATCACATCAGCAGCACCAATTGCAGCCCGATGTCATAATTAACAGCCATCCAAGCCTTAAAAGGGCGAAATCCTTACACATCCCGATAGATAATATCTTAGCTTTTGAAAACTAAACGTCTGCTATTAAGCTTTACTTCACAGCATCTCTCTTTTATCCCCTTTTGTATTTAAAATTAATCTGACACAATTTTATTATACAGCGATTAAAAATCCTTGATTTTTATCTCATGTGTTCTGAAATATAAGCAATCCATCAATCTAAAATCTCATGTGCCTAATGTGTTAAAAACTTTTCTGCCATATTAATATAACCAAGCAAATTCCGCGGTCAAGTTTTTGTACTTCTGTCTATCATGAACGCTACCCGACAAATATTCTTTATACTCATCATCATGCTTACGGCAACCGCCTGTAAAGAACTGAAAATACCCGGCAAAATCTTTGAAGCTTCGAAAAGGGCACGCTATGAACGCAGCTTTTCCGGAGCTGACAGTCTGATGGTGCAATGGAAAAACAGCTTCTCATCAGCGGCGACCAACCGGCTCAGCGTAGGCGATAGCAATGCCTTTACGGTCTTTGCCGGGCAGGCACGGCAGCAGGCCGTTGGATACACCCTGGATTTAAAGAAAGGGGACCAGCTGGTGATTGAATCCTCCGGCATGGCTTCACCGACAAAAATATTTGTTGATGTTTTTGAGCCCGGGGCTGATGCGGGAAATGCCCAAAGCGAAATCCTGGAAAACGGCAGATTCACCCGGTTTACGGAAACCGGCGGGCTGCATAAAATCGTTATTCAGCCTGAAATCGGATACCGGGATACTTTTGAACTGAAGATCTATACCCAGCCGTCCGTTTCGTTTCCCGTAGCCGGAAAAGGGAACCGGGACGTGCAGAGCTTCTGGGGTGCCAGCCGCGACGGCGGCGGAAGAAGCCATGAGGGCGTCGATATCTTTGCCCCACGCGGAACACCTGTTGTGGCCATAGCCGAAGGCTTCGTTACCCGAACCGGAAACCAGGGACTTGGCGGAAAACAGGTATGGCTGCGGGACGGGATTCTGGGGAATTCCTACTATTATGCCCATCTCGACAGTATCCTGACACAAAGCGGGAAACAGGTGAAAACAGGGGATACCCTGGGAAGGATCGGCAATACAGGGAATGCTGCCGGTGACCCGACCCATCTGCATTTCGGTATCTATACTGCCGGAGGAGCCGTGGATCCGTACCCGTACATCCGTAAGAGGCCGGTACAGCCTTCTGTAGAGGCAGCAAAAATGCCAGCCGGAAAATTTATTAAAGCAGGAACCGCACTCCGGTCAGGACCGGGCACAAAATATGAAACGCTGGCTACAGTCAGCAATAAAATGCAGGCCGATATTTTGGCCGCAGCAGGATCCTGGTACCATATAAAAACAGCAGACGGAGCAGAAGGCTTTGTCCTCAGGGAAAGGTTTCAGCAATAAATCCTTATGTTGCATAAACCCTTATTGACGAATTGTATTTTTCAGTTTTTACAGCGAATTTTCTGTTTTGAGTCAGAAGCTGTATTCTTTAATTTTATTAATATTTTAATAGCCAGGTCTTTAATTCAAATCATATAAGAATAAATACGCTTTCCTGTCTAAACCTATCAGGTCTATATGAAACGACTATACCATCAATAGAGATGGGCTTTAGCCCATCTACCTTGTAACGCATGATGACAGGCTTCAGCCAAAACTTATTTACCATGAAACGGCTTCAGCATCAATGGAAATGGTCTTCATCTCATTTACGCTATTCAGAAAATTAATCAGCCTGCACAAAAAAAGCGGAGACCATGCTCCGCTTTTTTGAATCAGTAGGTTTTTCAGTACCCGTTATTTTTTTCCCGTCAGCCACTGGTCCCTGAGCTTCTGTTCGGCAGGGGTAGGATTGGGCTTGAACTGCAGGGTTTCAACGGACATCTTATCCAGGATGGCTTTGCCTTTCAGATCGATTTTTTCCGTTTTTCCACCGTTGTTTCTCAGTACGGTTACGGTAACGTCCTGGCCATCCTTGATGGTTTTGGAATAATTGATAAAATCCTGGATCTTCTGGACATTGATGGTCCTTCCGTCGAGGGCAACGATTTTATCGGTAATTTTAAAGCCGATGCTTTTCGAGAAAGGCGAAAGGGCAGAACTTTCATCGAAGATAAAGGCATTGTCTTTCTCATCGAACCCGGTCTGGTTCGGATCTCTGATAAACCAGAAAATCGGTGGGGTTTCCTGTTTTTTCAGTTCTACCCCTACCATCTCCAGGTATTTGGCGTAAGGAGTAGGCTGGCTGCCTGCAATATATTGGTTATAGAAATCCTTTACCTGCGGATAACCGGTAACGGCTACCAGCTCATCGATCAGCTTGTCATCCTTGAAGGGCTTGTTTTCGCCGAACCGCTGGGATAGTTTCCGGATCATGTCGCGGTATCCCATTTCGCCGTTGGAAAGCTTCCGCAGTTCAATATCCAGGCACATGGCCAGCAGGGTTCCTTTTTCATAGACGTTGCGGTACTGGTCTTTATATTCGTCTTTCAGGATGTTTTTACTCATCACCGTGAAAGGCATGGTATCGTTATAGTTTTTGGAATTGGTTATTTTTTCATTGATCCGCTGCAGGAACTCGTCTCTTGTGATCAGGCCTTCCTGGATCTGGAACAGGTTCGCAAAATATTCCGTTCCGCCTTCATACATCCACAGGTGCTGGGACATTTTGGGATCAGCGTAATCGAAATAATGGATTTCCTCGGAATGGGTTTTCAGTGGGTTCACCGTATGGAAAAACTCGTGGGAAACAACGTCGGTAATCGTTTTGTCAATAGCCTCTTTCGGCATCATTTCCGGCAGCACCACACTGGTGGATTCATGGTGTTCGAGCGCACCGAAACCTTTGATCTGCGGGCCTTCCGTACCGGCAAGGTACAGCATGATGGCGTATTTCTTATTGGTATTCATATCACCCAGGAATTTCTTCTGGGCCATGACCATTTTTTCCAGGTTATCCTTAAAATCGGCAGCCTTGTATTTTCCGGAAGGTGAATACACCCCCAGGACAAGGTCCATGCCGCCGGCATTGAAGGTAATGTAATCCGGTTTGGTATACATCAGCGGGGAATCGGTAAGTTTGGCATAATTGGCCAGGGTAAAGGTGTCGGTTGCATCGGAGGTATCCTGGTCAACCAGTGCGGTGGTGCCATAGAAATCCGCAGGCTTTTTGATCACCAGCTGGTAAGGGACATCCTGCATGTTGTCGATGTATCCCACAAATCCGTGGGTATTGATCAGGTAAACCTTCCCGGCTTCGATATCCGTTCCGGAAGGAGAGAATACCGCTTTGTGCTTGGAGGTATCCATTTCGTCGTCGAAGCTGTCGTTCACGAGGTAGGTCACCTTATTCAGGTTCTGTGCATTTTTCAGGGCATAGGTGTTGTCATTGACTTTGGTAAAAGACAGTTCTTTGCCTTTGTTGTCGAAAAATTTGATTCCTTCCACAAATCTTCCGTAATCGTCTACCGAATACGTCCCCGGTACGGTCTTGGGAAAGTGGAATTTTACATCTCCCGATTTCATTTTCGGGAATTCCATGGTTACGGCCACCTGGTCATTATTCACATTTACCAGGTCAATCGTTGTTTTAACCGATTGGGCATTCATCAGGAAAGTAGTCAGAATACCGGCACTGATTGCAATTTTTTTCATTGGGTTTTACTTTATAGGAAGTTAGTTGGTGAATTCCGGGATTTGTTACAGGGCATATTGCTAAACTTTTCATAATTTTTCTGGAAGGTGTATCTTAAAAGTTCGCATTTTATAATATCCGGATATTTCAAGTCGTTGCCGTCATTTTCCGGCCGGCTCCCGATCCCCGGTCCGGAATATGCAGAACTGATATTTTGAATTGCCTTACCTCTGTCACCGATTAATTTTCTATTTTTGGAAGATAATTGACAGAATATGAAAAAGCTTCCGCTTAGCCTGCTGCTGGTTGCAGGGCTTGCTTACGGGCAGGATAAAGTTTTTACAAAACAGGATACGCTGAAAGGTTCCGATACACAATTCCGTAATTTCTGGGATGTAAAGAAGTATGACCTTTCGGTAGAGCCGGATTTTAAAGGAAAAAGCATTAAAGGCAGCAATGTCATCAGCTTTACCATTACCAGGGATATTACTGCTCCTACATTTCAGATCGATCTCCAGCAGCCGATGAAGGCGGATAAGGTAGAGGCTTCATTCCCGGTTTCGGATTCCCGGCAGGACGGTGACTTTATCTGGATCAAAACCGGAAAAAGTTTCAGGAAAGGGGAAAAGTATACCATCACGGTTACCTATTCCGGGAATCCGGTGATTGCAAAAAATGCACCCTGGGACGGCGGCTGGGTCTTTACGGAAGATGAAGAAGGCCGGCCATGGATGAGCGTTGCCGACGAGGGCATCGGTGCCTCGGTATGGCTTCCGGTAAAGGATCTCTGGAGCGACGAACCGGACAACGGCATTACCATGAAAATCATCACCCCGAAAGATCTCGTAGGTGTAGGCAACGGAAGGCTTACCGGAACCCGGACGGAAGGGAATAAAACCATATACACCTGGGAAGTGACCAACCCGATCAATGCCTATTCCATCATTCCGAATATCGGTAAATATGTAAATTTCAAAGATACCTATGACGGGGAGAAAGGAAAGCTGGACCTTGATTACTGGGTGCTCGACTATAACCTGGAAAAGGCAAAAAAACAGTTTCAGCAGGTAAAGCCGATGCTTTCCGCCATTGAATACTGGTTCGGGCCCTATCCTTTTTACGAAGATTCCTATAAGCTGGTTGATTCCCCTTATCTCGGGATGGAGCACCAGAGCAGCGTCGCCTACGGAAACGGTTATCAAAATGGCTATCTGGGGCGGGATCTATCGGGAACCGGTGTCGGGCTGAACTGGGATTTTATCATCATCCACGAAAGCGGCCACGAATGGTTTGCCAATAACATCACGGCCAAAGACCAGGCAGATATGTGGATCCACGAAAGCTTTACCAATTATTCCGAAGTCCTCTTTACTGAAAAATTCATGGATAAAAAATCCGCGGATCTGTATGCTGTGGGAATCAGGAAAGGTATACAGAATGACATCCCCATCATCGGAAAATACGGGGTCCGCAATGAAGGAAGCGGCGACATGTATTCGAAAGGGGCCAGCATGCTGCATACCATCCGCAGGATCATCAACGATGATGAAAAATTCAGGCAGATCCTGAGAGGCCTGAATAAGGACTTTTATCATCAGACCGTTACCACAAAGCAGGTGGAAGATTACCTTTCTGCAAAGTCGGGTACCGATCTTTCCTCTATCTTTACCCAATACCTTCGGACCGTAAAAATTCCGGTACTGGAATATGCGCAGGACGGGGATACCCTCAAATTCCGCTACACCAATGCCGTGAAGAACCTGAAGCTTCCTGTACGGGTAAACGGCAGCCAGACCATCAGTCCGTCGGAACAATGGCAGAGTGTGCAGCTGAAGAAAAACACGCCGGTGGAATTTGATGAGGGCTACTATATCCGGTACAAAAAAGTACAGTAACATCTATGGCGTTCGTCATCCGTTTAAGTCCGGATGCAGTATCCTGATAGACTTTACGTGAGTTCAAGGCAAAATCAGGGATACGGTCAGGAGAATTGATTTCGGCCCGTTTACTGCGGGATACCGGATGTATACCGCTGTAATGACGTCGAGATGAAGCCCGACGCTGTTGATTGATGTAATTCATTTAACATGGACTAGAATGTGTAACCGTTCACAAGAGCTGGGAGAAAGGAGCCGGATGCCGGAAATTCTTTAATTGAAAACAGGATCAGAAAGAATAAATGAACGGACAAAATCTTATCTCATTCCATTTAAATAATGATTAAATAGCTTTAATTTTTTTTGGATTAAGAAATTATTTGAGTGAAAATTAAATACGAATGAGTACCCATTGGGATAATAGGAAATTCAGTCCGATGCTGTAATGACCACCGGTATAAATCCCACACGGAAAGACCGTAAATAATGGTAAAAAAAAGAAAAATCCCGCAGTTGATGTACTGTGGGATTTCTCATATCAGAAAATTCCTGTCTCTGATTATTTCTGTACTACCGGCAGGCTGGCGGCCGCTTTCTGTACTTTTTTATACGTATAGGCACACATCAGGATGCTGAATTCATACAACAGAAGCAGCGGGAAGGCAGCCATCATCATACTCAGGACATCTGCCGGCGTGATGATGGCGGCAACCACCATAATCAGCACGATGGCATGGCGGCGGTAGGTTCTCATGAATACCGGTGTCAGGATCCCGATGGTGGTCAGGAAATAGATCAATACCGGGAACAGGAATATCACACCCATTCCGAGAACTACCTGTAAGAACAGGGTTGTATAATCACTGAGGTCATATAAAGGAATGATGATATCGGAAATTTTGAAAATCACCCCGAAATTAACGGCGAAAGGAAGGATCAGGTAATACCCGCACAGCACGCCCGTCATAAACAGGATCCATACCGAATTGATGACAAAGATTGAGTTCTTTCTTTCTTTAGGATGCAGTGCCGGGCTGATGAACCGCCACAGTTCCCAGATGATATACGGAAATGCCAGTACGATACCGCCGAAAATGGAAACGGCCATCATCACATTGAACTGCTGGTACAGCTTGCTGGCACGGACCGGGAAGTCTTTCGGCAGGTGGATGCTGTCTTCACCGAGAAGCATTTTTGAAAAGTGGTTGACGAGCTCGAAGGTGGCAAAATCATTCCGGGTAGGACCGAAGAAAATGTGGTCCATAATCCAGTTGATGTTGAAACCGATGATGATCGCAGCAACGACTATGGCAAGAATAGAACGGATAAGGTGGCCCCTCAGTTCTCCAATATGTCCCCAGAAAGACATGTCTTTAGCATCACTCACAGAATAATATTTTTAAGATCCCAAATTTATGAAAAAAGTTTCAGTATTGACGGTAGTAAGCAGCTGAACTTACAAGTTTACCGCATAACGGAAAATCAACAGGTTTTTCCGGATTCAAAATCATAATTTCCTGAGGTTATGTTCATGCTTGTCAATATTTCCTCAGCTTTTTTATTGATGCGTTTCCAGCGTTCATCTTTGTCCGTATCCACTGTTTCAAACAACCATTCGTTTTCTGAAATTTTGCATGTAAGCCGGTAAAAATTCCGCAGTCCGGATTCTAATTGCTCTTCTAAGGCATTGTCTTTAATGAATTCTTCAAAAGATCCGGGATCAAAAATGGATTCGAGGTCATCGCGAAGTCCGCGCAAGGAAGAATATTCGTGAGGCACGGACCTGAATTGACAGGAATCGAAGGTACAGAGGACCAGGCATCTTACCAGATCATCAAAATAGCCGTACTGATACCGGTCCAGCCATTTTTCGTCAATATATTCCGCTTTGTTGATCTTTTCAGGAATGCGGGACGAAATTCCAGCCTGCCGGGCGCGGTGTCTGCCGGAAAGGGAAAAAAATTGCCGGATACAAATGAAAATTTTCATAACCCGGTTGGTATCAGTTAATTCCTTCGTCCAGTAGCTTGTGCAGGTCGATGATTCCGAAATATTTCCCGTTATCTGTTACGACCAGCTGGCCGATATTGTTTTCCTTTAATAGCTGCATGGCTTCTTTGGCCAGGGCAGTCCTTTCAATCGTCTTCGGGTTGGCAGACATGATGTCTCTGGCCAGGACAGTGGAAATATCATCGCCTTTCATCAGCATTCTCCTCAGGTCGCCGTCGGTCACAACACCGGTAATGCGGTCATCAGCAGTGACTACGGTGATCCCATGCCTGGACGCACTGATGGAAATGATGACATCCTTGATCGTCGCTTCTTCATGAACCTGCGGTTTCTGGGAAGAAAGAAAATCGTCCACTTTGGAAATCAGGTTCTTGCCCAGGCTTCCGCCGGGATGGAACCTGGCAAAATCATTGGCCCGGAAATCATTCATCTCCATCAGGGAAATGGCCAGCGCATCGCCCAGTGCCATCTGCAGGGTAGTGGAGCTTGTGGGGGCCAGCTTATTCGGGCAGGCCTCCCGGTCCACATGGGTATCCAGGATCACCTCGGAAAATTCTGCCAGCTTACTGCTTCTGTTTCCTGTCATCCCGATCAGGGCGGCGGAATATTCTTTAAGGTAGGGAACCAGGCTCACGATTTCAGGCGAGTTCCCGGAATTGGAAATACAAAGCACCACATCCTGCTTCTGAATCACTCCCAGATCGCCATGGATCGCTTCTGATGCATGCAGGAACTGCGAAGGGGTTCCGGTGGAATTCAGGGTGGCTACGATTTTATTGGCCACATGGGCCGACTTTCCGATGCCTACGACAATAAGTTTGCCTTTGGCCGCATGGATGAGGTGTATTGCCTTTATAAACTCATCATCCAGCCTGTCTTTCAGTTTTTCAAGTTCGGAAATTTCAATTTCCAGGGTGCTTTTCGCTATTGAAATAATGTTGTCTCTCTCCATGCTATTCTGTTCATTGTATAGAAATCCTTCCGGAAAATGTTATCATTTTAAAAGGTTGCTGAATACAAATATTATTTTTAATCCCTCCGATTGCTTTTATTTTAAGCAAAAAATGTATAACTTTGGGTTAGATGCAAATTTAGCAATAGAAAATTAGATGAGCGCAAAAAAAGCCAATTTATCGGGCGAATTGAAAAAATATTTCGGTTTTTCTACTTTCAAAGGCAAACAGGAGGAAATCATCGACCAGCTGCTCAGCGGGAACGATGTCTTTGTTCTGATGCCTACGGGCGGCGGAAAATCCCTGTGCTACCAGCTGCCGGCATTGATTTCCGGGGGGACAGCCATTGTGGTTTCTCCGTTGATTGCCCTGATGAAAAACCAGGTGGATGCAGTGAACGGACTTTCATCAGAAAACGGGGTAGCCCATGTTCTGAATTCTTCATTAAACAAAACTCAGACCAAACAGGTTTTTGATGATATAAAAAGCGGCAAGACAAAGCTGCTCTATGTAGCCCCGGAATCTCTGATCAAAGAAGACTATTCGGATTTTTTAAAGGAAGTTAAAATTTCCTTTGTCGCCATAGATGAAGCCCACTGTATTTCGGAATGGGGACACGATTTCCGGCCGGAATACCGTAACCTTAAATCCATCATTGATAAAATTGCCGATGTGCCGGTGATTGCCCTTACCGCTACGGCGACGCCCAAGGTACAGGACGACATCCAGAAAACACTCGGCATGACAAATGCCATGGTCTTTAAGGAAAGCTTCAACCGGCCCAATCTGTATTATGAAGTAAGGCCGAAAGTGAATGTGGACAAGGAAATCGTAAAGTTCATCCATCAGAATAAAGGCAAATCCGGGATTGTCTACTGCCTGAGCCGCAGGAAAGTAGAAGAGTTTGCCCAGCTGCTGCAGGTAAACGGAATCAATGCGCTGCCTTACCACGCGGGCCTCGACCAGAAAGTAAGGGTAGCCAACCAGGACAAATTCCTGATGGAGGAAGTGGACGTCATTGTTGCCACCATTGCCTTCGGAATGGGGATTGATAAGCCGGATGTCCGTTTTGTGATCCACTACGACTTCCCTAAATCACTGGAAAGCTACTATCAGGAAACAGGGCGGGCAGGCCGTGACGGCGGCGAAGGCCAGTGTCTGGCGTTCTATGATCCCAAAGATATCGAGAAGCTGGAGAAATTTCTGGCCCAGAAGCCGGTTTCAGAACGGGAAATCGGGCTGCAGCTGCTGAATGAAGTGGTAGGTTATGCCGAAACTTCCATGAGCAGAAGGCAGTACATCCTGTATTACTTCGGGGAAAATTTCGATCCTGTGAATGGAGAGGGCGCCAGTATGTGCGACAATTCTTCCCATCCCCCGAAACTGAAAGATGCAACCCGGGACCTTCAGAAAGTACTTGAGCTGATCCGGGATACCGGGGAAAAATTCAAGTCCAAGGATCTGATCACGGTAATTGCCGGAAAAGAAACGGCCGTCACCAAGTCCTATAAACTGGATCAGAGCCCGTATTTCGGTTGCGGAAAAGAAGAGAAGGACAACCACTGGAAAACCGTCCTGAGACAGGCGACCGTACAGAATTTCCTTCAGAAAGATATCGAAACCTACGGCGTACTGAAAATTACCGAGAAAGGAAGACTTGTGCTTGACGGAAAACTGGAACATTCTTTCCTGATTGCAGAAGACCGTGAATTTGACCTTACCCAGACCAAGGCGGCCAGTGACCAGATTCAGCAGCAGTCCGGCGGAGGCCTGGATCAGGCCCTGTTTGCCCTGCTGAAGGAACTCAGGAAAAAAGTAGCCAAAAAGCATGGAATCCCGCCTTATACCGTATTTATGGATCCGAGCCTCGAGGACATGACGGTTCAGTACCCGGTGAGTGTGGAAGAAATTGCCAAGATCTATGGGGTAGGCGAAGGAAAAGCCAAAAAGTACGGAAAGGAATTTGCGGATTTTATCAGCAAATACGTAGACGACAACCAGATCGAACGTACCCAGGATATGGTGATGAAACAGGTCGCTAACAAGTCCAGCCATAAAGTGTTCATTATTCAGAGTACCGATAAAAAGATTGATCTTGAGGATATTGCCCGTGCAAAAAACCTTTCGATGGATGAGCTGCTGAAAGAAATGGAACGGATCGTCTACCAGGGCACCAAGCTGAATATCGATTATTATATCGAAGATAATTTTGATGAGGATATCGTCGACGGTTTTATGGAATTCATGAACGAATCTGAAAGTGACAGCATGAAAGTGCTGCTCGATGAATTCGGGGACGAGCTTTCCGATGAGGAAGTACGCATGCTGAGGATTAAATTCATCAGCGATGTAGCCAACTGATATTGCCGTTGCTTCCGCAGCCTTCTTTTAATGGTCAGAATTCCTGTTGCAGAAGTTGACAGATATACACTACAGAACAAAAACCCATCTCCGGATGGGTTTTTCCCATTCGTAAAAAATCCAAACGCAGCTGCCTGAATTGATCCGCTTGCCCTTTTATGGAATTTATCTGATTGGGTACACCCAATTGATTTCGTTGATCTTAAAACCAGGGTTTTCAGGATGAAGCAGAACAGAAACTTCTTACAGGTTTAATTTGATTTAAATCTTCTCACGGTTACCAAATCTTTTTATTAATTTTACAGTGATGAAAAAGATTTCCGTCATATTTATACTGCCGGACCTGGAAACCGGAGGTGCAGAAAGAATTGTAACCACTATTGCCAACCACCTGTCCCGGGACCGGTTCGAGCCTAAGATCCTGCTGCTGAGAAAGCAGGGTGGTTATCTCAGTCTGCTGAAAGACGATGTGGAAATCATCGATATCAATACCGAAAGGATCAGGCATTCCCTGAAGCCCATCTTAAAAGAAATCTACCGCAGAAAACCGGATATTGTATTTTCAGGGTATGGCGAGGTGAACGCGTATCTGTCCATGTTCATTAAGGTTTTTCCAAAGATCAAATTTATAGCCCGGGAAACCAATGTGGTTTCAGAACATGTGACACGGAAAGAGATTAAATTTTTCTATCATTTTTACAACAATTACGACAGGATCATTGCCCAGAGCAATGACATGATGAAAGACCTGACGGATAATTTCAGTATCAGACCCGGAAAAATTACCAAGATCAATAATCCCGTTGATTTCGATTTTATCGAACAGAAAACTGCCGGTTCCGTAAAGCCCGAAAGCTTCAGGCACCATTATAAAAACGTTGTGGCCATCGGTAACCTGTCTGCACGCAAAGGATTTGATAACCTGCTGAAAGTGTTTTCAAGGCTCACCGGGGAGAATATCCTGCTGCATATCCTTGGGGACGGAAAAGACCGTGAAGTCCTGCACCGGATGAAGGATTTCCTGGGCCTTGAGCATGTTATTTTTCACGGAAGGCAGGATAATCCGTACCGGTTCCTGCAGCATGCGGATCTTTTTATTCTCTCTTCCCGCTACGAGGGTTTTCCGAATGTTCTCCTGGAAGCCGGAGCCTGCGGAACCTATTCCCTGGCCAATAAC
>NZ_CAJYMO010000198.1 GCF_913776365.1 uncultured Chryseobacterium sp.
CCCTGATGGCTGCCAATGGATATATCGTTGTAGCACCGAACCGGCGTGGAATGCCCGGCTGGGGAACCCAATGGAATGAAGAAATATCCAGGGACTGGGGAGGACAGCCGATGAGGGACTACCTCGCCGCAACCGATTTCGCCAAAACCTTACCTTACGTTGACGGCGAAAGAGTAGCGGCAGTAGGAGCCAGCTACGGCGGATACAGCGTTTTCATGCTGGCCGGAATCCATCAGAACCGTTTTAAGACGTTCATTGCTCATGACGGGCTGTTCGATATGAAATCATGGTACCTGACCACCGAAGAGCTTTGGTTTGCCAACTGGGACCTGGGCTCACCCTGGGAAAAACCATTGCCGAAAGCTTACACGGAATTCAATCCGAGCAATTTTGTGGATCGGTGGAACAAACCGATCATGATCGTTCAGGGTGGTATCGACTACCGTGTTCCGTACGAACAGGGGCAGGAAGCGTTCCAGGCAGCGCAGCTGAGAGGACTGAAATCAAAGCTGGTGTACTTTCCGAATGAGAACCACTGGGTGCTTCATCCGCAGAACGGGCTGGTCTGGCAGAGAGAATTCTTTGATTGGCTAAAGGAAACACTTTAAGATCAATATTTCTCAGGAAGATGCAGAAACACTACTGTAAAATATAAGTATGAGCGGGCTTTTTAGCCCGCTTTTTGTTTATAATGTCCTATTGTAATCTGAATTATTCATGGCTATATCCGACCGAATCTCATCCTTTCCGCCAATTATCGATGCACAGTCCGAAATACTGATCCTGGGTTCTGTTCCGGGGGTCAGATCCCTCGAAAAACAGCAGTATTATGCCCATCCGCAGAATGCATTCTGGAAAATTATCTTTGAACTGTTCGATGAACTGCCTACCGGGGACTATACTGCCAGGATACGGATTCTGAAACGGCATCATATCGCGTTGTGGGACGTTATTGATACCTGTGAGCGGAAAGGAAGCCTGGATTCAGAGATCAGGAATGAAGAGGCTAACCGGATCGGAGAGCTGCTGGAAAATTATCCGGGTATCAAAGCAATCTTCTGCAACGGCGGGAAATCATATAAGAATCTGCAGAAGATATTGGGTAAAGAGTACCGGATCCCCATATTTCTGATGCCTTCCACCAGTCCTCTGCACACGGTTCCCCTCGCAAAAAAACTGGAATCATGGGAAAAGATCATGGAATATCTGTGAGGAGACAAAAAAGTAAATGCGGTGAAAAGAGTTTGCCGCGAAAATTTCATAATAAAAAAACAGGCAGCTTAATGAATGCCTGTTTTTTATTATTCTTATTGATCTTCTTTAGCTGTTTTCTATTCTGTAGACTTCTTCGTAAGGCTGGATCAGTACCCATCCGTTTCCGGAAAACTTCATCTGGAATTCTTCGCCGCTTCCCCTTCCGATCAGGCTTTTCAGCGAAACATTGGTTTTCAGTTCCGGTGTAAGATTCCCTGACCAGGCAACGGTGGCATTCGGATCTGTGAAGACCGGGGATTCAGGCGTTACCATCAGCGTCAGAGGTTCTCCATGAGTGGTAATCGCAATATGGCCGGTTCCGGAGAGCCTTACCTGGAACAGGCCGCCCGACATGACGCCGGCAATGCTTTTAAGCATCGTGATATCGCTTTTTATGCTTTGTTCATGAGCAAGCACGTCGTTTCCGTTAACGCACACTGCTTCATTATCCAGATACAGGATCCTTATTTTCTTGCCCTCGTCGGCTACATACAGTTTTCCGGTACCTTCTGCTTTCATCAGCCTGGCTCCTTCACCGCTGATGGCTTTTTTAAGCAGGTTCCCCAATCCGCCGGAAAACATACCCTGCCTCTCGAAGCTGATGTTCCCGATATAGCTTACCATGCTGCCGGCTTTCGTCGATACGGACTGGTTACTGAGGTTGATTTCCAGCAACGCCGGTTTTTCAAGTTCGAAGTAATCCCTTTCCTGTGGATTTTCCCTGGTTTCGCTGATAAATGATTCAATGGAATATTTGCTCATTGGTATAACAATTTTTAAACATCCAAAATACGGTTTTTCAGGTTTCGGAAGTGATAAAAAATCAGCGATTTTCAATTCCCTTAAATAATACTTGACAAAGGGGTATCCAATGTCGTATATTTGCAGTCCGAAAATTACAGCTTGTAATTGATAATTTTTAAACCGTAATTTAAAAAATGAAAACATCAGATTTTAATTTTGATCTTCCTGCAGAATTGTTGGCAGAACACCCATCCGAACACAGAGACGAAGCAAGGCTGATGGTTCTGGACAGAAAAACAGAAACCATACAGCATAAGCTTTTCAAAGATGTGGTGGATTATTTTGACGAAGGAGATCTTTTTATCTTCAACAATACCAAAGTATTCCCGGCCCGTCTTTACGGAAATAAGGAAAAGACAGGAGCGAAAATCGAAGTTTTCCTTTTGAGGGAGCTTGATAAGGAAACCCGCGTTTGGGACGTATTGGTAGATCCTGCAAGGAAAATCAGAATCGGAAATAAACTGTTCTTTACCGAGGATGAATCCCTGGTTGCGGAAGTAATAGACAATACCACTTCCAGAGGGAGAACCCTGAGATTCCTGTTTGACGGTTCGTATGAAGAATTCAGAGCCAAACTGAAAGAACTGGGTGAAACCCCGCTTCCGAAATACATTAAAAGGGATGTTGAGCCTGAAGATGCCGAGAGATACCAGACCATTTATGCAAAAGTGGAAGGAGCCGTTGCTGCCCCAACTGCCGGTCTTCATTTCTCCAGGCACCTGATGAAGAGGCTGGAAATCAAAGGGATCGATTTCGCAGAGGTAACCCTTCACGTAGGTCTGGGAACATTCAACCCGATCGAAGTGGAAGACCTTTCCAAGCATAAGATGGAATCTGAAGAAATTTTCATCGACGAGAAAAACGCCAGAATCATCAATAACGCTGTGGAAGCCAACAAAAGGGTTTGTGCTGTAGGAACAACAACGATGAGAACACTGGAAACTTCCGTTTCTTCCAACAAGAAAATCTCTGCTTTCCATGGATGGACCAATAAGTTCATTTATCCGCCTCACGATTTCGGAGTAGCCAACTGCATGATCACCAACTTCCATACGCCGAAGTCTACGCTGATTATGATGATCGCCGCTTTCGCAGGACGGGATTTTGTAATGCATGCTTATGAAGAAGCCGTAAAAGAGAAATACAAGTTCTATTCTTACGGTGACGCAATGTTGATTTTATAATTTCCAGTATAAGTAAGAGCCGGGTTAAGAATAATAAGGTGAAGCAGAACAGTTTATCCTGAAGGACTTTTACATTTAGAGTTAACGGTCTTAATCTCTAAGAAAACTCCTAATGATTCTGAAGGTAAATTGAAACTTTAGAAACTTATATTTTTAACCTGGCTTTTTAATGAAAAGGGTTGCATGGAACTCAAAAATGAAGTTTTCTTTTTGATCAGTCATGAAACCTGTATATTTTATCTCTAAAAGTTAATAAAGGGAAAATTTTCATTCTGAAGCAGAATTTGCCTTTTGCTGCTTCCCGGACTTTTAACTTTTAATTTTTACCTTGGCTCTTTAACAAAATGAAGGATATCCGTACTTTATCGCTCGATCAGCTCAAAGAATACTTTGTGTCTCTGGGAGAAAAGCCGTTTCGTGCGAAACAGGTCTATGACTGGCTGTGGAGTAAAAACCTCCATTCGATTGATGAAATGACCAATCTTTCGAAACCGCTCCGCGAAAAAATTGCAGAAGAATATACCATTAACCCGGTTTCCGTGGACCAGCTCCAGAAAAGTACCGACGGGACCATCAAAAACGGGGTGAAGCTTCATGACGGCCTGCTGGTGGAATCTGTACTGATTCCTACCGAAACCCGGACTACCGCCTGTGTTTCCTCGCAGGTAGGATGTTCCCTGAACTGCGAATTCTGTGCAACGGCGAGGCTGAAAAGAATGAGGAACCTTGAAGTTGCCGAGATTGTAGACCAGGTTGCCCTTATCGACAGCCAGAGCAAAATGTATTTTAACAGGCCGCTCTCTAACATTGTCTTTATGGGAATGGGGGAACCGATGATGAATTACAAGAACGTAGTGGAAGCCATCCGCAAAATTACCCAGCCGGAAGGATTGGGCATGTCGCCGAGAAGGATTACCGTTTCCACATCCGGCATCCCGAAGATGATCAAAATGCTGGCAGATGACGATCTGCGGGTAAAACTGGCCCTGTCACTGCACTCTGCCATCGAATCCAAACGGAATGAGATCATGCCGTTCTCCGATAAATTCCCGCTGACGGAAATTATGGAAGCGCTTCAGTACTGGTACCAGAAAACAGGTTCGGTGATTACTTTTGAGTACTGTGTCTGGAAAGACATCAATGATAAGGACGAGGACATCCGTGCTTTGATAAAATACTGCAAACAGGTACCTTCCAAGGTAAACCTGATCCAATATAACCCCATCGGAGACGGGAAATACGACCAGTGCAACAAACAGGCGGAGGAAAATTATATCCGTCAGCTGGAAAATGCCGGCATCGTCTGTGTGGTGAGGAAAAGCAGGGGTGGCGACATTGATGCTGCCTGTGGACAGCTGGCCAACAAAACCACCGATTAAATTTTCATTAAAAAATCCGGAATTTATTCTTAAGAAATTCCTAAAATCCTACCTTTGTATCCAAATTCTAAGTGATGATGGATTACTTTTCAGGAGAAGACGGATTGCAGAATGTGTATTCGTGGTCAATTCCCATTCTTGCCGCTGTTATCCTGGCTGAACTTATCTACAGCCATATTTCTGAAGCCAAACTGTACAACGGAAAAGATGTAGCCACCAGCATCTACCTGGCCCTGATGAATTTCGGGCTGGATCTGGTGATGAAGGTTTTTGCGATGGGCGTGATGTTCTTCTTTTACAATCACCGTCTTTTTTCGTGGGAATTCAGCATCTGGTACTGGCTGATCTGTTTCATCGTAACCGATTTTGCTTATTACGTTCTGCATTATGTAGACCATCATTCACGGGCATTCTGGGCGGTGCATATCACCCATCACAATTCGGAATATTTTAATCTTACAACAGGATTCAGAAGCCCGGTTCTGCAGCCGCTCTACCGGTATCTTTATTTCTCCCCGCTGGCTTTTATGGGATTCAATCCCTGGCATATCATGGTGGTGTATGCTATCGGCCAGGTGTACGGGACCTGGGTACATACCCAGACGGTGAAAAGCATGGGCATTCTGGAATACATCCTGGTAACGCCTTCCCATCACCGCGTTCATCATGCCTGTAATATCAAATACCTGGACCGCAATATGGGCATGTGCCTGATCATCTGGGATAAAATATTCGGAACTTTTGAAAAAGAAGACCCCAACGTCCCTGTAAAATACGGGATTTACCCAAAAATGCCGGACAACAGGCCGGATACTATACTCTTTTACGAATGGCGGAAGATCTGGAAGGACCTCCGGCAGCCCGGACTGAAATTCTCAGACCGCATCAACTATATTTTTAATTCCCCGGGATGGCGGCATGACGGCACCGGAAAAACCGTAAGGCAGTACCAGAAGGATTACCTGCGCCGCAAACGCTATCAGGGCTTAAAGCCCTGATAACGTCAACTTTTTACCCATGAAAAAACTACTTTTACTTTGTACCGTCCTTCTTTCCGCGGCTGTCTGTTCACAGCAGTCGCGTCTGTTGAAACTAAAAAAGTACAAAATCAATACACTGGACGGGAGCATCCGGGAGACTTCGGGTCTGAGCCTGATGAACGGAAAGCTGTACACCTTTAATGACAGCGGCAATACGCCTGAACTTTTTGAACTCGATAAAAAGACTGGAACCATCATGAATACCATAACCGTCAATGGGAAAAACAAAGACTGGGAAGCCCTTGCCAATGACGGAACCTATTTCTATATCGGTGATTTCGGAAACAATGCCGGAACAAGGAGGGACCTCGAGATCTACAAAGTGCCGGCAGGGAACGGAAATCTGAAGAAGGATTCCGTAACACTGATCTCTTTTGAATATCCGGAACAGAACGAATTCAGGAACACTTATCTGAAGACTGATTTCGATGCGGAAGCCATGATCTGGCTGAACGGGAAACTCCATGTGTTTACAAAAGAATGGGGAGCCAAGTCAACAACTCATTATCTTATTGATCCGGAAGCAGCAGAAAAGCAGCAGGCTGAAAAAGCCGAAACTTTTCCCATTGGTTTTATGGTGACGGACGCGGCATATACAGACGGTAAACTCTATCTGGTAGGCTATACCAAAAAAACAGAAGTTTTCCTCTGTATCTTCAATGAAACGGAGCCGGGCATGTTCTTTAAGGAGAGTCCTGCAAGGTATTACCTCGGAAGTGCTTTGTCCATCGGTCAGATTGAAGGGATTGCTGCAGATGAATCCGGGATCTGGGTCTCCGGGGAAAATTTTAATTTCCCGCTGGGAAGTGCGAAACAAGCCCTGTATTTTGTCCCGGTACAAAAACTCAAAGATTAATTTCCGTTAAAATTAAAGGAAAAAAATTATCTTTGTGGGAATTAATAATTTATCTTTTATCCGACAATTGTGGCTAACCCTGTAGAAGAAATCAAGCGACCTATTAATGAGGAAATGAAACTTTTTGAACAGAAGTTTTATGAATCCATGCAGAGCAAAGTACCTTTACTGGATAAAGTCACTCGCTTCATTGTTACGACAAAAGGAAAGCAGATGCGCCCGATGTTTGTATTCCTATGTGCCAAGCTGGTAGGGAACGTCAATGAAAAAACCTATCGCGGCGCTTCCATGATCGAGCTGATCCACACGGCAACCCTGGTTCATGATGATGTGGTGGATGAAAGTTTCAAGCGTCGTAACTTTTTTTCCATCAATGCGCTGTGGAAAAACAAGATTGCCGTCCTGGTAGGGGATTACCTGCTTTCGAAATCGGTGCTGCTTTCTACGGATCACAAGGATTATGATCTGTTGGGGGTGATTTCAAGGACCATCCGCGAAATGTCGGAAGGCGAATTGCTGCAGCTGGAAAAAGCCCGGAAGCTGGATATTACCGAAGAGGTGTATTACGAAATCATCCGCCAGAAAACCGCTACCCTGATTGCGGCCTGCTGTGAAATCGGGGTTCTTTCCAATGATGCCGGTGAGGCAATGGCCAGAAAAATGATGGATTTCGGGACATATACCGGAATGGCCTTCCAGATCAAAGATGACCTTTTTGATTTCCTGACGTCCAATGTCATCGGAAAACCGGTAGGCATCGATATCAAGGAACAGAAAATGACGCTGCCGCTGATCCATACCCTGAAAACCGCAAGCGAAAAAGACCGGAAATATTATTTCAATACCATTAAAAGATACAACAATGACCAGAAAAGGGTGAAGGAGCTTATCACCTTTGTGAAAAATTCCGGCGGGCTGGAATATGCGGTGTCCGTGATGAAGGATTTTCAGCAGAAAGCCAAAGATATCCTGAACGAGTTCCCGGATTCCGAAGCAAAGCAATCCCTGCATATCATGCTTGATTATGTCATCGAGCGTAAATTTTAAGGAACAAAAGGGGTTAATGACGGCAGAGGCTTGGATCTGTGATTTCTTGACCGTCATCATATTTACTTACAGACTGGCAGTATCAGAACCCGACCCTGAACAGGAGAGGGTCCGGAGATTTGATAACAGGGAATGCATCAATTCCCTTATTGGTTAAATAATTTCTACCGTTACGATAATAACTGCTAAAACAATGCAAAATAAAGCGGTTAAAAATAAATAATCTGCAATGGTTTCAAATCTGTTGCTGCGCTTCTCATGGCTGCTTCTTATCGACAGGAATGAAAAGAAACAGCTGAAGGCAAAAAGCATACAGGATATTCCTGCAAATTCATCCAGATGCGTACTGCTGCTCATTTTTGTGATCTTCAGCGAAGTAATAATCACCAGTGAAAATCCTAAAAGATTACTGGCTGCATTGAGGATATGGGTGGATTTCTTTTCCATTACTTACAAATTTAATCCAAAATAATTACAATTTTATTTATTATCAAATTTTTAAAAAATATTATTAAAAATTAAAATTAATTTAAAAAGTGTATA
>NZ_CAJYMO010000199.1 GCF_913776365.1 uncultured Chryseobacterium sp.
AAACCACCCTGAAAACATTAGATCTCAGTCCGGTACAGGAAAGTTTTAACTGGCCTGACCTTTTTTGGATGATTTACGGAACCGTGACCCTGATCCTTTTTGTAAAAGCTGTCGCATCTTTCGTCAAGATCCGGAGGCTGAAGGGCCATGAAATCACGTATCAGGGCCGGCGCATGGTTCTTACAGAGAAGCCCCTTTCGCCGTTCAGTTTCTGGGACACGGTGTATCTGGGGAAAAACTACTTTACCAAAGGAATTCTTGATCAGAGGATATTCCTGCATGAAGAATGCCATCTGGAACAGAGGCACAGCCTGGACCTTTTGCTGGCGGAGCTCTTCAGCATTTTTACCTGGTTCAACCCTGCTGTCTATCTTTACAAAAAAGCTATGATCACCAACCATGAATTCCTTGCCGATGAAGCCGTACTGAAACATGAATTCAACAGAAAAGATTACCAAAACCTTATTTTACAGGAAATTATTTCCGCTCAAAACTATAACCTTACACATACATTCACTTTTAAAAACACCCAAAAACGATTTATTATGATGAACACCAGAAAATCCAGACTGGCTGACGTTAAAAAACTGATCAGCTTCCCGGCCCTTCTTATGGCTTTCGGCCTTTTTGTGCAGAAGACCTATGCCAATTCGGTTGAAAAAATAAGTAAGGAAATCCAAGAGGAACTTTCAGGACCCTTGAAAAATCCGGTTCCTGAAAATACCGGCGAGGCATCCGGTAATGATAAGAATAAAGTTCCGGAGCCATTCATTGAGACGCCGGAAAGCATTGATAGTGAAAAGGAAAAAACAGTACAGGACACCATCCGGCCGAAAGAAGGAAAGATAGCGGAAATACCCGTGCAACCTGTACAGAATACAGATCCTGTTGCAAAAGATGACAACATTCTGCTTCCGCAGTTCCCGGGCGGTATTAATGAACTGAGGAGACGATTCTCAAATTCATTCGATGCGTCAGCAATAAAATCTGAACAGACGAAGGGCCTGGTCAGGGCAGATGTTTACTACGTGGTGAATGAAGAAGGGCATGTAGAAGACCTTAAAGTCTCAGGAAGCAATGAAGTTTTTAATGCTGAAGTAATTGCTTCTTTTCGAAAGGCCAATGAAAATATCATCTGGAAGCCTGCTGAAAAGAACGGAAAACCGATAGATTATACCATGAGAATACCATTAGCCATGACATTTCAGTAAATTTCATCAGCACCCTTCCGGGTGCTGGTTTTTTATGGGTGCATGGTTCAATTCAGGCGGGATAAGCTTCTTAATCAGGAATTTCTTTCGTATTTTTGTTAGATAAGACAAGATCACAATTTTCTATGCAGTTTAAAATCCAATCAGAATATAAACCAACCGGCGATCAGCCACAAGCTATTGAAAAGCTTACTCAAGGCGTTAAAATAGGGGAAAAATACCAGACGCTTCTTGGGGTCACCGGTTCAGGAAAAACCTTTACCGTGGCTAATGTTGTCAACAATGTCCAGAAGCCTACCCTGGTGCTGGCCCACAACAAAACCTTAGCGGCCCAGCTCTTTATGGAGTTTAAAGAATTCTTTCCGGAAAATGCCGTTGAATACTTTGTAAGTTATTACGATTATTACCAGCCGGAAGCTTATATAGCAACCAGTGGTACCTATATCGAGAAAGACCTCAGCATCAATGAAGAGGTGGAGAAACTCAGGCTCTCGGCAACGGCAAGCCTTCTGTCCGGAAGAAGGGACGTGCTTATCGTTGCATCGGTTTCCTGTATTTACGGTATCGGAAACCCTACGGAATTTCATAAATCCTTAATTTCCATAGCCATTGGTGAAAAAGTAACCCGTACCGCGCTTTTGCATGCTTTGGTTAATGCTTTATATTCCAGAACCCTGAATGAATTCCAGAGGGGAACATTCCGGGTAAAAGGCGATGTTATCGACGTGTTTCCTGCCTATGCCGATACTGCTGTCAGGATCCAGTTCTTCGGTGATGAAATTGAAAAAATCCAGAGCTTTGATCCGGTTACAGGAAACGTCACAGCAAATTTTGAGCAGATCCAGATTTATCCGGCCAATCTCTTTGTCACGTCAAAAGATACCCTGAACGGAGCGATCCGGAATATTCAGGACGACCTGGTGAAACAGGTGGACTTCTTTAACGAAGTCGAAAAGCCGCTGGAAGCCAAAAGGCTTCAGGAAAGGACCGAACTGGACCTTGAGATGATCAAGGAACTGGGCTACTGCTCCGGAATCGAAAATTATTCGCGGTATCTGGACGGAAGGATTCCGGGAAGCCGGCCGTTCTGCCTGCTGGATTATTTCCCTAAAGATTACCTGATGGTGATTGATGAAAGCCACGTTACCGTTCCTCAGGTCCACGCCATGTACGGAGGCGACCGGAGCCGGAAGGAGGCTTTGGTAGAATACGGATTCAGGCTGCCGGCTGCCATGGACAACCGCCCGTTGAAATTCGAGGAATTCGAAGCCATCCAGAACCAGGTGATCTATGTTTCGGCAACGCCGGCAGATTATGAGCTGGAAAAAACAGGAGGTGCCTATATCGAGCAGATTATCCGGCCTACAGGCCTGCTGGATCCGGTGATCGAGATCCGTCCTACGATCAACCAGATCGACGACCTGATGGAGGAAATCCAGAAAAGAGCGGATCTGGATGAAAGGGTACTGGTAACTACCCTGACTAAAAAAATGGCTGAAGAGCTGACCAAATATTTTACGAAATTCGGTATCCGGACCCGGTATATCCATTCGGATGTGGAAACCCTGGAACGGATCCAGATCATGCAGGATCTCAGGGTCGGACTTTTCGATGTCCTGATCGGGGTTAACTTATTGAGAGAAGGGCTTGACTTACCGGAAGTTTCACTGGTAGCCATTCTGGATGCAGATAAGGAAGGAATGCTGAGAAGCAGGAGATCCATGATCCAGACGGTCGGCCGGGCTGCCCGTAACCTCAACGGAAGAGCCATCATGTATGCCGATAAAATTACCAAATCCATGCAGGCTACCCTTGATGAAACCGAGTACCGGCGGGCCAAGCAGATGGAGTACAACGAAAAACACGGCAAAGTGCCGGTCGCATTGAATAAAAAGATTTCTGAAGCCCTGGTAGGAAGAAGCAAGGATTTCCCGGATGAAAAATATACCCAGAAGGAAATCCTCCAGAAAGTAGCGGAAGCCAAGGCCAGCTATACTTCAGAAGATATGGAAAAGGCAATTGCCCAAAAGCAGAAAGAGATGGAGATGGCTGCCAAAAACCTGGATTTCATCAAAGCGGCCAAGCTGAGGGATGAAATTGCAGCACTAAAAGGATAAATGAAAAGAGACTGTTTGCAGACAGTCTCTTTTTCTTTATATACTTAAGAATTTACGGTAAGGTTTACTAAAAAAAACTCCGGTTCATCCGTTTCTGACGGACCTGCGGATAGGAATCAGCAGATCGGTCAGGCCATTGAGTTTTATTTCATAGACCGTAGCCAGCTGCATTCGCAGTTTTCCTTTCGGCATTCCCTGCCGCTGGAACCATTCCAGGTAACTCACCGGAAGATCAGCCAGCACCGTTCCCTGGTATTTTCCAAACGGCATTTTTACTATACATATTTCCTTTAGGATTTCAGGGTTTATTCCTTCTGTCATATTTCAGTTGATCTTTTCATTACAGTATTAAATCCACTTTCGTTTCCAGTCCCTTGTTTTTATCGGGAATTTCCAGTTCCGGAGTATCGTCATCTGAAAATTCGTCCCTGTACACCTGGATCAGCAACAGGGTTAACGACACCATGATAGGCCCGAAAATAAGGCCCATAAACCCGAAAAGATTCATTCCCATGATGATTCCGAAAACGGTGTTCAGAGGATGGATGTCTTCCAGTTTTTTAAGCAGGGTGAAACGCAGCAAGTTATCCGTAAGCCCGACAACAATGACACAGTAAGCAGCCAGTCCCAGCCCGGCTCCCGTATTCCCCTCTGCAATCATAAAGATACAGATAGGACCATAGATGATGGCAGCTCCAACGACAGGTATCATGGAAGTAGCAGCAGTTAAGGCAAATAATAATATAGGGCTGGGTGCTCCGAAAATAAAGTAACCTACCAGGGCTACGATTCCCTGTCCTAACGCCACTACCGGGATCCCGATAGCATTCGCCATGGTAAGCTTTCTCATTTTCTCGCCGATCAGAGAGACATTGGAGCGCTTCAGCGGGGCGGACGAAGCTAGGATCCTTTCAAAAAACCTCGGTTTCTCCAGCATAAAATACAGGATAAAATACATAGAAGCAATCACGGTAAGGGTATTTACCGTACCGCTCAGCGCCCGTGTAGAAAATTGCCCTACCGTACCCTTGAGTTTATCCATATTCTCTTTACTGAGGATATCAAATTTAAACTTTGAATAGATATAGGTATGTATTTTCTCCAGGAACACATTGAATTTGCTCATATAGGCCTGTGCATTTCCCATTTTCTCAATCAGCAGGTCGCCGATAAAATAGACAGGAAGAACAATGATGATGATACTGGCAAGCATCAGAACAAGAGCTGCAGCCCATGGCTTCCACTTTTTCTCTTCCTGAAGGTAGAAATTATACTTCCGGCAAACCACGTAAATCGTGATAGCTCCCAATACCGAAGGGATGAAAAGCGCGAGGTTAAAGCAGATAAGCCCAACCATTACCAAAATAATAGCCAGTAATGCTACCTGCTTTATTTTTACACTGCTGATTTGTTCTTCCTTATTCATTATTTTTTATAGATTATTTGTCTTGGCTTACCGAGAAATGCGCAATACAGGGAATACATTACCACCATAATAAAAGGTGCCGTAACAATAATCCCGATTCCGCACAGTATAACCCCTGCAACAGAAATTATAAATCCCAAAATGGTCGCTCCTAAAAACGTGCCGTAATTTTCCTTGGCAATGGCAAATGTCTTGCTGAGCGCCTCTGTGGCGGAAGCGTTTTCAAATAACAAAATGGGATACCCGAGCATCAGCAGCGGATACACGAAAAATACAGGAATAACACAGAAAAAAGCGGCAATGGAAGAGATGATTCCTGAAAGCACACTATAGATTAAGATATTTACGAAATTCTGGCGATAGCCTACAAACAGGTCTGAAAATTCTATAGGCGTTTTGGTATTGTACTTATTCACCATATAAATCAGCCCTACATACAAAGGAGCAAGGAACAACCCCAGCAGCCACGACAAAGAAAGGTAAAGCGTAAACCCGGGGGCTCTCCAAATGCTGTATCCGGATAAGTCGTTGCCATAGCTTCTCATATCTTCCGCCATTTCTGCAGAATTGAATCCGCTCAGCATCTGTATGAGAAAACCTCCGAGGATGTAAACAATCATGGCTACGATAGCATAAGGAAAAACACCTTTGTACATTTCAAAGGCATGCGAGATAACGGATCCTGTATTTCTCTCCGGAACAGAACCCTGCTGGTCAAATTCATTAAATTCTGACATGGTGTAAATTTTTTTAATGTTGTTCTCTCAAATTTACTTTTTTTATAAGAAACAACCACCACACCCATGAAAATTTAATTTTTCTCTGAAAAGATCGTTTTATACAGGGAATAAATCATGGCATTCCAGAACGGAAAAGTGAAAAGACCTCCGATGAAGAAAACGGCAAACCCAATGTATCTGAAAATCACGGCAACCAGTACACAAACCAGTATTTCCAGAAAATACATCTTCATCGCTTTAAAATTCAGCGAAATGGATTCAAAGATGGTTTTATTCATAAAAAACATCATCGGCGCTACAAAAATGGTAAGGCATACCCATACCAGAGGCAGAATGACAAGCCTGAAAGTGAACAGATAAATAACCATCCAGAAAAGATAATACGAGGTATATCTAAAAAAGTTGAGCCCGTTATATCCTGCAAAAAGATCACCGATTTCCGGTTTCTCATTCAGATCAATTTTCCTGAAAATCTTAAACAGTCCCAGGTTCAGCGGATAGAGAAATACCAGCGTTCCCAGAAACGCCAGGTTGAAATACTGTGAATTCTCTGATTCACCAAGTTCCGCTGCTTTGGCCAGATACGCTTCCGTACCTTGCCGGAAAGCATCTATCAGCTCCTGCTGCTGATCCCAGATCCCGTACCGGGTAGCAAAGAAAAAGAAAGCGGTAAAAAAAACGGCAAAATAAATGACCGAAAACATCAGCTGGTACACCAGTGTTTTATTCCAGTAAAAAAATGCCTGCTTCAAAAGCAGATCGAGTCCCGGTTTCTGTGGATATCTGTTTTCCATTAAAAAATTTTGTGCAAAAGTAATCATCAATAATTAATTTTGCGGAATGTTTTCAGTGAATCAGCAAAAATTTGTGGAAATGGACCGGCTTTCCCTTGCGGAAGTTCCTTTTTTCTTTATCGTCGACTTCCTTGCGGAGCGTGTAGAGGTATTTACGGAGAGTGAAATTGAGGAAAACGGGCTTCTTATCGACTTTCAGGGTTTTTCCAATGTACAGCCGAAGCCCGTACCGGATCAACCGGTGGAATGGAAATCTTACCCGGAAACCCTGGAACATTTTAATGAGGGCTTCCGTATTGTCCAGGAAAATATCCGGCTGGGGAACTCATACCTTGTAAATTATACCCGGAAAACCCGAATTGAAACCAACCTGAGCCTTGAAGAAATATTTTTTCAATCAAGTGCGAAATATAAGGTATATTATAAAGATTTTTTCGTATTTTTTTCTCCTGAAACTTTTATCAAGATTACTGACGGTAAAATTTTTACCTATCCCATGAAAGGCACTATTGATGCCGCCCTGGAAAATGCCGCCGAGCTGCTGAAAAACGACAGAAAGGAAAAAGCCGAGCACTATACGGTAGTGGATCTGCTCAGAAACGATCTCAGCATGGTAGCGGATGAGGTAAAAGTAGACCGCTTCCAGCACATCGATTTCATCAAGACACGGCAGAAAGACCTGTATGCCATGAGCTCGGAGATTTCAGGAACCGTAAAGCCTGAGTACCTCGGAAAGATCGGGAGCATCCTTCAGAAGCTGGTGCCGGCAGGTTCCATCTTAGGAGCTCCGAAACCCAGAACCCTTGAAATTATCCTTGAGGCGGAAGGGTATGAACGGGGATATTATACCGGTGTCTGCGGATGGTTTGACGGCAGGAACCTCGACAGCTGCGTCATGATCCGTTTTATAGAAAAGGAAGACGATAAGCTGTACTTCAAAAGCGGCGGCGGAATTACCCACCTGAGCAGATCTGAAGACGAGTATCAGGAAATGAAAAATAAAATCTATGTCCCAATTCATTGAAAGCATTAAAATAGAAGACCGGGAAATTTCCCTGCTGGAATTCCATCAGAACCGTGTAGACCGGACTTTCGCCCACTTCGGGAAAGAAGGTTCCATTGACCTTTCCAAGATCTATAAAAACCTGGAAAATGACGGTGACGGGCTTTTCAAGCTCCGTATTGTCTATGATCTGGATAAAAAGATCCGTACCCAGCTCATTCCTTATGCCTTACCGGAAATCCATTCTTTCCAGCTGGTAGAGAACAACAGTTATGATTATTCCTTTAAGTTTGAAGACCGCAAAGAGCTTGAAAGAATGAAGATGAAAGCCAGGGCCGAAGAAATCATCATTGTAAAAAACAACCATATTACCGATACGTCTTACAGTAACCTGCTGTTTAAAAAAGGCAAAGAATGGTTTACGCCGGCCTCCTATCTCCTGAACGGTGTCCAGCGGCAGTACCTGCTGAAACAGAAGAAAATCAGGGAAGCAGAGATTACGCTGCAGAATCTGAAAGCGTTTTCCCATTTCCAGATTATCAATGCCATGAACGGTTTTAGTGAAAATTTCATTTATCCCATGGAAAAGATCATCAATCTTCCCGGCAACGAAGAATATACAGACCTTTAAATCCGATATGGCAGCATTTTCCTGCAACCTTTTATTGTCATGAATACACTGCGCATCCTGTACAGATCATCAATTCCATTGCGGCAGGCCGTTTAGTCTATTTGTATGGGCTGATGGCTGCACGCGGGAATCTGAAGAAGCATGCTTTATATAGTCCGGGCGGTTACATTTCTGGTCATTTCCAACAGGCACTGCAGTGGATTTTGGAAGAAAATCCCTGATGATATTGATACGTTGAAAAGAAACCATGCCCATCCGTTCACAAAATTATCCCTGCCAGAAAAAGTAGCCGGCCCTTATTCCAGGGCTGGAGGAAGGTTAAATTAAATTGAATTTAATTTTCTTTTAAAAAATTAAAATAAGCTTTCTGGATGTCTGCGTTATTCTTGCCGTAGGTATTCACCTCCAGTATTTTAGGCTGGACATCCGGCTTGAAGAAATTCTCAAGTACCCTTTCCAGCGTAGCTTCTTCATCTACTTTCGTATAGGTAAACCCAAAATGTTTAGCCAGGTGCTCGGCATTTTTATGATGCTTGGTGGCAATGAATTCATCCAGGGCATTCGGGTTGGCATTGCCCGGTCCGGGAATGATCTTAAAGATGTTCCCTTCCCCGTTATTGAAGATGATAATTCTTACAAAAGGCGGAATGTACTGGTTCCATAGCCCGTTGATGTCATAAAAGAAGCTTAAGTCACCGGTGATTAATAAGGTAGGTGCAGTATTTTTTATAGCAAAGCCCATTGCGGTGGATGTAGATCCGTCGATGCCGCTGGTTCCCCGGTTGCAATAGATTTTTCTCTTTCCGTAATCGAACAGCTGTGCGTAGCGGATGGCTGAACTGTTGCTGAAATGGACATTGTAATTTTCAGGAATCGTCTGTGAAGTCCTGTGGAAAAAATAGAAATCTGAAAACGGCACTGTATTCAGAAACATTTCGTGTTTTGCATCCTTCTTGTCTTTAAGGACGTCCCAAAGGTTAAAATAAGGCCTCGGCTCCAGGCTGACTGACTTCAGTAGCTTGGCAAAAAAGACTTCCGGCTTCACTTCGATGTTCTCGGTAAGGGCAAAGTAGGTATCCGGCTGCCAGAACGGATCCACATGCCAGTGCTGCTTCGGCTTGGCTTTTCTCAGGAACTGCTTCACTTTTTTGGAAACCACGTTCTGCCCTACCGTAATCAGTAGATCGGGCGCATAGGTCCTGTAGTCTTCCTCGGTAAAGTTAAAGACATAGCGGTCGATGTGCCTGAAAAATTTTTCGTGATGCAGGTTGGAATTCGCTTCACTGAGTACCACCACCGAATGATTTTTCACCAGCTGGGTCAGCTGGTTTTCCAGCTCGGCGCTGTAATCGCGGGTTCCTACCAGGATCATGATTCGCTGGGAAGTATGCCAGTCAGCGATCAGCATTGAAGGAAGTTCATACTCTTTCTGCCGGATGGTTTTCTCCACGTCCGGAAACGTCGGCAGCTCAGAGATCAGTTCATATAAAGGTTCTTCCAGCGGAATATTGATATGTACCGGGCCCTGCTTTTCAAAACAGAGCTCAATGGCTTTTTTAATGGTGTCAAAATTGAGCTCTTCCGCATTTTCCTTACTGTCTTCCAGGAGCTGGAAGTCGCCATAGGAATGCTGGTGGTAGAGCTGGTTCTGCCTGATGGTCTGCCCGTCAAAAATATCCACATAATCCATTGGCCGGTCCGCAGTGAGGATCAGCATCGGGATATTCGAATAAAAGGCTTCGGTCACCGCAGGATAGTAATTGGCCGCCGCAGAACCGCTGGTACAGGTAATGGCTACCGGTTTTTTATGGCTCATTGCCATGCCCATTCCTACAAAAGCAGCACTTCTTTCGTCCACAATACTGAAACAGTTGAAGCCGTCCACTTCCGAAAAGTGGATGGCCAGAGGGGCATTCCTGGATCCCGGTGAAATAATGATATCTGAAATTCCGTATTGCTGAAAAAGATGCGCCAGTATCTGAATACTTCTTTTGGAAGAATATTTTTTCATAGAGCAAATTTACTTGATAAATACTTAACATAAAAAAGAATTTAATTTAAAAATCGGTAATTTAGCGGTTCGTAAATTTCTAAAAATGGACAAAATACCTAGTGTAGACCTGCGTGATTTCCTTTCGGGTGACCCGGAACGCAAACAGAAATTTGTAAATGAAATCGGAAAAGCTTATGAAGAAATTGGTTTTGTAGCCTTAAAAGGCCATTTTCTTGATGACGAATTGGTGGATGAACTCTATGGGGAGGTAAAAAACTTTTTTGAGCTGCCTACAGAAACGAAACGGAAGTACGAGATTCCCGGAATCGGAGGCCAGCGCGGCTATGTCGGCTTCGGGAAGGAAACGGCAAAAGGCTTTAAGAAGGGAGACCTGAAGGAATTCTGGCATTTCGGACAATATGTGTCTGAAGATTCCCGGTACAAAGATGAATATCCCGACAATGTTACGGTTGAAGAACTTCCCAAGTTCAACGAAGTTGGAAAAGAGGCCTACCAGATGCTGGAAAAAACAGGACAATATGTCCTGAGAGCATTGGCACTCTATCTTGGGCTGGATGAATTTTATTTTGACGATAAAATTGCAGAAGGAAATTCTATTTTAAGGCCGATTCACTACCCGCCGATTACGGAGGAGCCGGATGACGCAGTAAGAGCTGCAGCCCACGGAGACATTAACCTGATTACCCTGCTGATGGGTTCCCAGGGAAAAGGACTTCAGGTGCAGAACCACAAAGGAGAATGGATCGATGCCATTGCCGAACCGGACGAACTGATGATCAACGTTGGTGATATGCTGTCCAGACACACGAATAACAGGCTGAAATCCACCATTCACAGAGTGGTTAATCCGCCGAGGGAATTGTGGGGGACATCAAGATATTCCATTCCGTTCTTCATGCATCCCGTAAGCTCCATGCCACTCAATGCACTGGAAAACTGTGTGGATGAAAACCATCCGAAGCTGTATGAAGATACAACGGCAGGCGAATTTTTACATGAAAGGCTGATTGAGCTTGGACTGATCAAAAAATAACTACCAAACCGGGCCGATGGACCCGGTTTTATTTTTTTTATAATATAACGTGGAATTTTTCGGCCAGAATCTTTTTATACTGCTCTGCCCTAATATCATGGCGATGGGTAAGAAAATGATAGCGCTCCCTGAAATAGAACTCCTGGCATTTTACCGGCAGGTAACGGTTGATCTCATCATCATCAGTATGCTCGATAATCTCATATACGGGTAACTGTAACTTCAGCAGCTTCCGGCTGACAGCATATTTCCTGAGAATATCGTAATCCGTCCCGGAATTACAGGTATAGCCCGCTATATTCTTTTTAAAATATTTCTCATAGTAATAGAGCATCAGTTCCTTTCCTGTAAGATCTAATGTTCCACTGTTGATACATACGAATACGGTAAAGAACCAACGTTCTTTTGCCTTCGCTTCTATTTCTTTAAAAAACAGATCCTCCCTTCCTGCCGGCGAACGGTTCATCTGCTCGGCTTTTTTAAGGACTGCCTCCAAAGCTGACTCCGAGATCCGTATAAATCCGGCCGCATCATTCTTTCCGTAATACTTCTGGTATTCAAAAATTTTCATGCTGAGCTCTGTCATCAGGTGCCGGAAAACGTAGTTATGCAGGGCTGCCTTCTCCCCTTTGAAAACAATACTGTCAGACTTGACAGAGATGCCCAATGATTCTTCAGGATGTAAAAACAACGTAATCTCAGTCCCCTTTTCCGGAGTATTTGCTGAAATTACCGATATTTTCCCTACCCTTCTTTTTTCACTGATTGTTGCCTTCTGATTGATTTCAAGCTTTACTTTCTTTTGTAAATACTGCAGCGATACGGGAAACGCCGTTTTATTTTCCACCGTAATTTTCTGTGCAGTATAAGGATATGAAAACAGGAATATGATGAGCATCTTTCCTTTCCTGATAAGATTTGTCATTGCTATTTTCTTTTTTGTCATGTCGGATCAGGATGTCAACGGATACTGCTTCCGAAATCTACAGGTTGACATAATCTGTCGTATGCAACCCTTTATTTCAGGCAGATCCGGCCATCCGATTCCGTGGCCTCATCCGGTTGATAACTTTGTCTGGAAATTTCTCATGATTTCATCCTCTTATTTCCAATACCTTATTATTCAATACCACAGGTTTTTCAACTGGCTGTAAAAATAAGATGTATTGTATTAATTATCAAATTTTTACCTATACTTAATTTACGTGTAGCAAAATTTCAGATTAAAATATACCACACTATATTGACTTATTTATTTTTTACCTATCTTTACCATACTATCAAATTTTTAATTAAAACAATATGAAAAATCTAAAAAAACTAGACAAAAGCCAGTTAAAGAACATTAAAGGAGCAGGAGGAATCAAAACACTTCCGGAGCCTGAATTCTGTGTGTATGCCTGTGGCAATACAGTAATCTGTACAGCATGCAGCGATGACTTCAAATGTCCGGATGATTCAATCTAGGATGATACTCAAAAATATAAAACCGTTCCTTCAGGAGCGGTTTTTCTTTTGTAGCAGAACGATTCAGGTTCCTGTTATTGTCCGGAGTGCTTTTTTATCCGCTTACAGGTGATCCAACAGATCTATTTCCAGGATATTGTTATCTTTTTTAATTCTTTCTTTAAAACGTTTTTCCTCATCCCTGAAAACCTGTTCCCCGGTCCTGAAATTTCCTTCACTGTCCGCCTGGTCCGGATATCTTCCCCTCAGGTTTTTTAACGGATCCTTCCGGTATTCCGTTATTATTTTTTTAAGGTCAGCAATGGAAATCTTTTTTACTGGCGTTGAATTGTCAGTTAACGGGTATTCCTGTTGGTCTTTCAGTTTTACGATCTGTGTGGCCGTAAACACATGATTTTTTTGAGTGTCCTCCAGTTTCAGGATCAACCCAGGCAGCCCTCTGAATTTATAAGGTCCTTCCTGGACCGGAAAATCCGGGGCAAACCAGGCAACCCAGTTCCTGCCACCAAAATTTGTCTCTGCACTTGTAACGGTATGTCCAAGAATTTCTGATTTCATATTCGTAATTTTCCATTCAGGCTTACGGGGATCTTCCACATCATATACAACAGAGCCTACTTTCGTAATCATGTGAACTTGATCTGCAATCCGGTTTTTCAGGATTCTTAAATCAATATACTCGCGGTTCGGCGGCATATAATGCAGTCCCTTTTTCGTATGAGCCAAGGCTGTGGAATCAACGACATAATTCCGGTAGCTGTAAAAGTCGGAGCCATCCTCCTGTATATCAAGGAGCATATATTCATTACGCACACTTTTCCGGTCATTCGTATCGGGAATAAAGAAATATTCATAAACAATCCGGGTAGCCTGTGCGTTGGATAAGCTGAAGCTGAAAATAAAAAGAAAAACAATAAATATTCTCATACGTAAATGTACACTAAAAAAAGGCTGTCAAAAATGACAGCCTGAGATTGATACTAAGCAGGAGTTAAAACGGCTCCCTTAACGCATGTCAACTCACCGCCTGTGCCATGATCATGGTGTACAGAAGTACTGCAGTTATTCGTTCCTTCCCAGCAGCATTTGTAATCTCCTGACGGCTGTTCAAATCCACCGGTTACATTTTTCAACTCGTTTCTCTGAAGTTTTTTGAAATTTTTCATAGGTAAAATGTTATTTGATTGGTGTCGTTATTGACAATCAAATATATGAAACAGTTTGATTGATAGAGCCTTGAAATTAAAGCTTTTTAAAGCCTATATTTCCTTTTTGTTAGAATTATTATCATTCAGGTTTATGTTGAAACGTAATTTCAGCTTGAATTTTACCATTCACAATCATTGACATTACAAAGAACCTCTGTCTTTATCCGTTTTACACAGAGTATAAGAAATTATATGAGAAAGCCATACTAACGAAAGCCATTTCTGCTTATAATGATTTGAATTGAATGTAAAGCAGATTATTTAAAGTGCGGCCTGTAATCGATTTCTGGTGGATTATTATGTTCCTTTAGCGTTTTCTGCATTTTCTTTGACATCTCGCGGGAATCCCATGACATCTTATTATTATTTTCATCTGTAACCATAAGTTTTAATCCGCTTCTTTCAAGCTCGGCAAACGGCTGACGGTAAAAATTTTCTTCTAACGTTCTGAAAACAGGAAAAGTAAGTGCTTTACCTTTCTTGGGCGGAAAAAATACAGATCCTGTTATCTTCTTATAGCTGATGAGACTAAAGATGAAATTGCTATCCGTATCAGCAATCCGCACAATAAGCCCGGGCAATCCATGAAATATATAAGGCCCTTCCTGTAGAGCAATGCTTTTCCCAAACCATGCTTCCCAGGTCCTGCCACCATATGCTACGGTTGCTTTCTGACACTTTACACCTGCAACGGTAGCCATATCGTTCAGCAATTTCCAGTTTAATTTTTCTTCAATGAAAATATCATAGGTATCCATAACCAGAGGAACCGTGACCGTCTTATAGATTTTACTTTTATCCTTACGGCTGTACAACTGATCAAAATCCAGAGGTGTATCTAATCCTTTTCCCGTTCTTTCCCGTAACGAATCATAATAGCGGTCATATTCAGATCTGAAAACGGATTCCGTACCTGAAATATCAAGGAAATAATTTTCAGTTTTCGAAGATTTCTTCTGGTCACCGGTAAGGCTGGTCACCTTGTATATAAATGAGAGATTTTGCGAAAACAATAGATTTGTTGTCGCAAAAAGTAATACCATTAAAAAAAATAGTTTTTTCAATAATACAATTGCTTTTGATTTTTAATTATTGAGGACATCTCCTGATCGTGTACCGCCGTCAATTTTCTTTACCTCCATTCTTGAAAGTTTCTTAATATGTTTCATTTTCTAAATTCTGCTGTTTCAAAGCTAAAGAAAATTTTCATGCAATTTTCCAAAAATTGAAGCTCTATAGCCTTCATAGTAAGAAAGATAAAAATGGGTGCTACAGCAAAGATTTATATTGAATATTTCAATATACAAAGATTTATTCATATTTTTAAAAATAATTAATAACCCAATGAAAAGGAATAAACTGATTGCCATACGCAAATCCAAGAAAATATCTCAGGCAGATATAGCCACCTATTTAAAGATAAGCCAGACGCAATATCAGAAAAGAGAGACCGGAAAAATTAAAATATCAGATTCCGAATGGAGAAGAATTGCTGAACTTCTCGGTACAACAGTTGAAGATATTTATGAAGATGCTCCGGGTTTTGACGATAAAAAAGTAATGGAAGAAATTGTATGGCTCAAAGAGAAAATTGAATCTCTGGAAAAAAAGGTTGCTTCTGGCAATAAAACACAATGATCGATGGATGGCTTTACATTGGCCGATACCGTTACCCCGTCATTGATTATGACCAGTTTCCCCTACTCAAAAAACCTCAATTGCTGCTCTTTCGTTCCGGTAAAGCCCGAAGTTGACAAGGCCGGGAAATCTTTTCCTTCAAAGAACTTCTTTTTGCCGACCCTGAAGGTAGTATGGATCATTTCTGCAATATTCCCCTCACCTTTCTGCCGGTCAAAGTACCTTTTTTCGCCCAGCTTTCCTCCGCGCATGGAACGGATGAGGTTCAGTACTTTCTGAGCACGGTCCGGAAAAGCGGATTCGATCCACTGTACAAATACAGGCTCCACGGAATCATTCAGCCTTACCAGGGTATAGCCGAAGCTCTGCGCACCGGCATCCGAAACGGCTTTCAGGATATTCAGCGGTTCATCACTGTTCAGGCCCGGAATAACAGGTGCTACCATAATATTCACAGGAATTCCGTTTTGTGAAAGGGTTTCTATAGCTTTCAGCTTGTTGGCGGCCGAGCTGGTGCGGGGCTCCATGGTCCTCCGAAGTTCTTCATTGAGGGTAGGAATGCTCAGCGAAACAGAGACGAGCTGCTGTTCAGACATCGGTTTCAGGATATCGAGATCCCTCAGCACCAATGCATTTTTGGTAAGCACATGAACCGGATGGCGGTATTCAAGACATACCTGCAGAAGCTTCCTGGTGATTTCAAACTGCCTTTCCGCAGGCTGGTAACAATCGGTATTGCCGGACAGAAGAATCGGGGCAGGCTGGTATCCCCTCTTACGGAAAAATTTTTCCAGCAGTTCCGGAGCATTCTTTTTGACCATAATCTTCCGCTCGAAATCAATGCCTGCACTATAACCCCAATATTCGTGGGTGGGCCGTGCGAAACAATAAGAACAGCCGTGTTCACAGCCCTGATACGGATTCATCGAATACTGCATCGGGAGATCTTCGCTTTTTACCTGATTAACGATGGTTTTCGGGAAAACTTCTGTAAAAGCGGTTTTTACAGGTTCCAGATCCTCCTCTTCCGGTTCATAGGTATACCTTTCGAAACGATTGGTTACATTCCGCTGTGCGCCCTGACCTTTTATGATATCTTTCTTCTGCATCCGAACTGTAAATGTAAGCGGTAAAAATGATTTTACCATTGATTTTACTGTTAAAATTTTGCATAAAAAAACCAACACTTTCCAGTGCTGGATGTAATTAAAATCAAATATAGCGAGATACTACTTCAAAGCATAGAATTCTATTCCATGATACTCATCATCAGCGGCATTCTGATCAAAGTGCCGGTGATAATCTGAATAGGCATCATGATATCTTTTATCTTTTCTTTCCAGTATTTTTTTAATTCCGATGATACTTAACACCGCCAGAAGACCTACTCCTCCTGCCAGTAATACTCCGACTTCTTTTTTCATATTCTGTCTGATTTATTACGACCTCTACTGCAAAAAGTATACCTATTGCCATAAGGAATATAATAATTTTTGTTAATACAAAAGCTATTTTTACCGATTACGGTATCCCTATGCTTTATTTTTTCTTATGGTTTGATTCTTGTACTTTACAATAGAAATATTATTATGGAAGGTACAGGACATATCGACCAGATGACTACATTAAGTCAGGTCATGACAAGATTGACACAACGGGGAATTCACAGGGAGTTCAGAATGAACGAACAATGTGAAATGAAACTCGATAATTCTGAAAAGACCTATCAGCCGGATGATCTTACGATCATCAAGACCTATCGTTTCGAAGGACCGAGTAATCCGGATGATAATGCCGTATTGTATGTGGTAAGAGATTCCGATGCAAACTTAGGTATGGTTATCGATTCTTATGGTGCAGAAAGTAACCATCCTAAAGAATTTGACGATTTTCTTCGTCAGGTTCCTATCCTGGAAAGCAATGAATTCGATTTCGATTAATCATAAACCCGGAGCATCCAGTTCCGGGTTTTTATTTAATGGTGATCTTTTACTCATTTACGGGGCTTCAGCTTTTTGTCGTTATTGTTTCCTGCAGCATCCGGTTTTTTCGTTCCGCCTCCGATATCTACGCCAATCAGCGTCTTTTTCAGCCCCTGCTCTATCCCTTTCCAGAAAAGATTAAAGAATGACTTGGTAGGATCCCTTTCCACATCTTCCACTTTCACATCTTCCGGTAGTTTTCCCGAATCCGATTTAACGAATAAGTTGGCAACGGCTGATAACAGCCCTTTCTTTTCGCGGTTTTCCTTATCGAGGATGGCAACCTTAAGATCTTTATGCCTGAGATTAAAGCTTCCGTTGAGGCCTTTCGGATCTCCTTTGAAGTTGAAAATCATTTCCTGAATTGTTCCGGTGGCTGAAACATGAAGATACGGGCGGATAAAAGGATTGATCCCCGCTGCCGGCAGTCCGGTCGTTTTTCCTGAAATATAAAAAATATCCCTTTGGTCTGCCACATCAAAATGCCAGTTGACGGCAAGCGGCGCCAGGTTCATGAAAGTACAGTTGATCCTGATATCGGTTCTGGTTGGCTTTCCTTTTACTTTTGCCGAATTCAGATTCCGGATATCCATATCAAAGTTGCTGAAAGTAAGTTTTCCCGGGCCTGCACTTTCCGGCGTATCTTCTTCGTATACCAGTTTTGAGTTGATCAGTGCGAGATGATCCACCGTTAAAGGAATGCCGATAGAACGCAGCATCCTTGAATACAGTGGCTTTTCCTTGGGATCATCTGCAGGAATCTTGCTGCGGAAGATCACGGCATCAGCAGACTGAACCGTAACCCTGGAAGCATTGACAGACTTCTGTTGCGAAAACAGATCCCATGTCCCGGCAGCCGTTATGCGGGGGACTTTAATATCATACAGATCCCTCTCCACAGGAATCATCCTGATAAACTGTGCCCTGGAAACGGAAGGCTTCATTACAAAATTGCTGAGGCTGATATTTTTACGGTCGGCTTTCAGAAATCCGGTCGTCATTTTATAGAATCTGGTCTGGTAAACGATATTTTTAGTTGTAATATGATAATCCTTATTCTCGATAGCGATTCCGGAGCGGTCTGTTTTCGGCAGCAGCCTGACCTCCCCGATCTCAGCCTGCAGGCCGTTCAATGCAAGTGGCTGGCCATCCTTCTCATAAGTAATATCAGATTCTTTTACCATTATTTTCCTGATCATCAGCGGAAACTGAATGCCTTTAAAATCCGGCTTCGTGATTTTTTTCACTGCCTCTCCTGCTGTAATTTTTCCTTTGATACTGCCGATCAGGACATCCTTTACATCAAGGACCAGTTTTTTATCTGCGGATCCCCATTTATTGATATGAAATGCAATCTCATCCGTCATCAGGTTCATTGAAGTCTTTCCGGCTGCCGATGTATTGGGTACAACCGATATATTCCTGATGGTCCCTTTCTGCGGGGTCAGGTCCACGCTTCCGATTTTAAAATCCTGATGATTGGAAAACCAGAGATCCTTTACTGAAAAAAGGAAATTTTTGTATCCTACGGGAATAAGTTCTTCCCTTGTCTCTTTGTCAAACTTCAGTTTATCAATATGTAAGGTAAGATCGCCTGCATACAGCATCTTATTTCCATCCGGTTTCATCACCTGAACGACCGCATGGTCAAGCTTCACATTTTCCAGGGAAATGTCCAGATCAGAAGGCTTCTTTGCTTCCACCGGAACGGCACTGGTAGTATACACCAAAAGGTCGGGCCGGGAAAACCGGGCATTGGCCAGCGAAACTTTATTGTCTTTCAGCAGGATATCTGTAAACGTCATTTCCGGAACCGTAAACTGGAAAAGTTTATTCTTCTTCGGGTAATATTTTTTAAACTGCTCAAAAGGAATAACGGGAACCAGCTGGAAGTTTTTTACAGACACTTTATTACCGGTAGTCTTGATGTAATCTGTCCTGACCGCATATACATCATCCGGCCGCACAAAGAAATTTCTTCCCGAAATGCCATACCGATCAAAAACAACCGGCAACCTGTCTTTTACGGATTCTTCAGTCATCTGAAGATTTTCCACATACAGGTCCAGATCCTGTACCGACAGCAGTTTCTGCAGGGTGTGCCTGAAAACACGGATATTGCCGTTCCGGATCCTGATATTTTCAAAGGCTACCGGATTTCTTTTTTTACCGGTCTTCCGATCCGCAGGTTTTGCAAGGACGATAGTAAGATCGGGCCGCGCCAGCAGCAGATCTGATGAACTGATCTGTTTATTAAAAACGGCATCATAGATTCCGAACCGGCTTATTTTCAGCGTATCAACCGTTCCTTGAAGACCGATCACATCGGTATTAAGAGGGTTTTTACGGCCTACGGTAATACCTGTGGAAAGAATATTGCCGGAAAGCAGGTCTACTTCCATTTTTTTATACGTCACCCTGTAAGCCGTATTGTTTTTAATATATCCGGGAAGCTGGGTTTTCAGCCATATATTAAGTCCGAAATTGGCCAGTAAAACGATGATCAGAACAATCCCGAGACCTATACATAACTTTTTAACCCATTTTTTCATCTTTGTGACCGATTTTGATTGTTAATGTTTAATTTCCAGTTCGATGTAATATCCTTCATGGCCCCGGATATTAATAAATTCACCACCGTCGAAACTCAGATACTGGCCCTTGATCCCGGTCAGCTTTCCGGTAAATTCCGGTTTTTTGTCTAAGGTGAAGGAGGTTACTTTTTCAGGCTTTTCAAAGGGATAATCAAATTTCCAGAGATCTTCCCCTTCGCTGTAGAATTTCTGGAAATCTTCCGGAAAATATTCCCGGATCTTCTGCTGGAAGTCGGCCAGGTCGATATCATCTTCCAGGTCATCTTTCAGCATTTTTTTCCAGCTGGTTTTATCGGGCACATGCTGCTTCAGGGCCACTTCTATCATTCCTGCCTCATACCGGTTTTCCGTCCTTGCAATAGGCAGGGCAAAAGTGGCCCCCTGATCGATCCACCGTGTAGGAATCTGGGTATTGCGGGTTACTCCCACTTTCACTTCCCCGGTGTAGGCAAGGTATACGGTATGCGGTTGGAGCTGGATACCTTTTTCCACTTCCAGATCGCGCTCCGCGATGCCCAGGTGTGCGGTGGAAAGTTCCGGCCGGATGATGGTATCGCTGGCATACGGGCTTTCAAAGAAACAGTTTTTGCAAAATCCCATCCGGTAGATTGGCCTGTCCTGCTGGCAATGAACGCACTGGTATCCGGTATGCCTTATGGTCAGCTCCTTACCGAAGAGTTCGTTCATATGGATCAGGTCTCCGGAAAGATTGAGGTAATACTGGATCGGCTGATCATTGAAGCTTGTCATTTTTAAAATTTGCCCTTTAAACTGCATATTAATTTTTATATGTTACTTTTTTAAGTAAATTTAACGATTATATTTTTCACAAAGTAAATTTATATTTTTGGGAAAGAAAAAAATACGGATGAAATATCTTATTACCGGGGCAAGCGGTTTTATCGGTTCCCACCTTGCAGAACAATTATTAAAACAAGGACATTCTGTCATAAATATTGACAATTTTGATGATTTCTATGATTATCGGATAAAAATTAAAAACACTTTACATTCCGTTCAGGATTTTTCGGATTTTGAGTTTTCCGGAAAAGAGGACGATCTGCAGCGGCTGGCTGTACAGGTGAATTCGGATCATTACACCCTTTACTGTCAGGATATCCGTGATAGAAAAGGGCTTGAAGAGATCCTGGAATCCCATGCTGTAGATGCTGTCATCCATCTTGCCGCCCTTGCCGGCGTCCGGCCTTCCATCGAAAGGCCTCTGGAGTATGAGGAAGTGAACATCCGCGGCACCATGAACCTTTGGGACCTATGTAAAGATTTCAATATCAGAAAGTTTGTATGCGCTTCTTCTTCCAGCGTTTACGGCAATAATGAAAAGATTCCGTTTTCAGAGACGGATAATGTAGACCAGCCCATTTCACCGTATGCCGCCACCAAAAAGTGCGGGGAAATCCTGGGACATGTCTATCATAACTTATATGGTATTGACATGATACAGCTGAGGTTTTTCACCGTCTACGGCCCTCGCCAGCGCCCGGATCTCGCCATTCATAAATTCACAAGACTGATTTCCGAAAACTGCGAAATCCCTTTTTACGGTGACGGAACCACAGCCCGCGACTATACGTATATCGATGATATCATTGACGGCATTATGAAGTCTATTACCTATCTTGAAGAGCATTCTCAGGTGTACGAGATCCTGAACCTGGGGGAAAACCAGGTAATCACCCTTACGGAAATGCTGTCATCCATAGAACAGGCACTGGGAAAACCTGCCATCCGGAAAAATCTGCCAATGCAACCCGGTGATGTCCTGAAAACCAATGCCGATATCACCAAAGCCAAAGCTTTGATCGGGTATAAACCGGACACCGACTTCCAAAATGGCATAAAAAAATTTGTGGAATGGTTTTTGAGAAAATGACCCAAAAGCAGGCATCGGCTGCCGGACATCCGGTCTGTTTCCTGCGGTGAACAAAAATTAATAAAAAGAATTGAAAATCAGGTGTAAAAAAGCGTATCATATAAGCTATTTTTATACTTTTGCAAAAAATTAGAAAATTATGTACTGGACATTAGAATTAGCCTCATATCTGAGTGACGCACCCTGGCCGATGACTAAAGCAGAACTTATTGATTACGCCATCCGAACCGGTGCCCCTATGGAAGTGGTAGAAAACCTTCAGGCCATCGAGGACGAAGGGGAAATCTACGATGCCATTGATGAAATCTGGAGCGATTATCCTACAGATGAAGACTATCTTTGGAACGAAGACGAATATTAATACCTTATTTTATTTGGCTGATGGCGTACAGCGATTGGCCAAAATTTTTTCAATCTAACAATAAAGCAGCCTGTCAAAAGCCGGTTGCGATAAGCAAATATATATGAGTTTTTTAAACAAAGTTCTAAAAGGGTTTTTGGGAGACAAAAAAGCGCAGGACCTAAAAGAAGTAAAAAAAGTTGTAACCAAAATCAAAGCTGTTGAACCGGCGATTCAGCAATTGTCTGATGACGGTTTAAGAGAGAAAACGGCTGAGTTTAAAGAAAATATCAAATCTGCAACCGGCAAAATCACAGCTCAGATAGAACAGATCCAGGAGCAGATAAAAAATTCGAAAAACGTTGATGAAAAAGAATCGCTGTTCTCGAAGATTGAAGCCCTGAAAAAAGAATCATACGAAATTGAAGAAAAAGTCCTGGGGCAGATCCTTCCCGAAGTTTTTGCTTTGGTAAAGGAAACCGCCAGAAGATGGGCCCAGAACGGAGCCATCCGGGTGACGGCTTCCGATTGGGACAGGCAGCTTGCCGCCATGGGAAAAGATTTCGTTGAAATTCAGGGGGATCAGGCCATCTGGAAAAACTCATGGGATGCTGCCGGAACACCTGTAAACTGGGATATGGTACACTATGATGTCCAGTTTATCGGCGGGGTGATCCTGCACAGCGGTAAAATTGCCGAAATGGCAACCGGTGAAGGAAAAACCCTCGTAGGTACGCTTCCTATTTTCTTAAATGCCCTTCCGGGAAGAGGCGTGCACGTGGTAACGGTAAACGATTACCTTGCCAAAAGGGACTCCGCATGGATGGGGCCATTGTACCAGTTCCACGGAATGTCCATTGATTGTATCGACAACCACCAGCCGAACTCAGACGGAAGAAGAAAAGCTTATAATTCAGATATTACCTACGGAACCAATAATGAATTCGGTTTCGATTACCTGAGGGATAATATGGTAACTTCCCCTTCTGAACTCGTACAGCGGGAGCAGAACTTTGCCATTGTGGATGAGGTGGATTCCGTATTGGTGGATGATGCCAGGACACCACTGATTATTTCCGGGCCGGTTCCGCAGGGAGACCGCCAGGAATTCGATGTCCTGAAGCCTTCCATCGACAGGATTGTGGATGTACAGAAAAAAACCGTTTCTGCGATCTTTAATGAAGCAAAAAAACTAATTGCCGCAGGAAATACCAAGGAAGGAGGCTTCAAGCTGCTTCAGGCATACAGAGGACTTCCTAAAAACAGACAGCTGATTAAATTCTTATCGGAAAGCGGAAACCGTGCATTGCTTCAGAAAGTGGAAGCCCAATACATGCAGGACAACAACCGTGACATGCCGATTGTAGATAAAGACCTGTACTTCGTTATCGAAGAAAAAAACAACCAGGTAGATCTTACCGATAAAGGGGTTGAATACATGTCCCAGGGTAATTCAGACCAGAATTTCTTCGTACTCCCGGACATCGGAACTGAAATTGCCGAGCTGGAAGCTAAAAACCTTTCCAAAGAAGAAGAATTTGAAGCTAAAGAAAAGCTTTTCTCCGAGTTTGCAGAGAAGTCTGAGCGGGTTCATACCATGAGCCAGCTGTTAAAGGCTTACACTTTATTCGAGAAAGACGATGAGTATGTAGTGATCGATGGTGAAGTAAAAATCGTTGATGAACAGACCGGTCGTATCATGGAAGGAAGAAGGTACTCCGACGGTCTTCACCAGGCTATTGAAGCCAAAGAAAACGTGAAGATCGAAGCGGCCACCCAGACTTTTGCCACCATTACCCTTCAGAATTATTTCCGTATGTACAACAAGCTTGCGGGAATGACGGGTACTGCTGAAACGGAAGCCGGCGAACTTTGGGAAATCTATAAGCTGGATGTAGTGGTAATCCCTACCAATCGTCCGATTTTAAGAAATGACAAACAGGATCTGGTTTTCAAAACCAACCGTGAAAAATACAATGCCGTTATCGAGGAAATTGAGAAGTTAACAGCCGCCAGAAGGCCGGTCCTTGTAGGAACCACTTCGGTTGAAATTTCCCAATTGTTATCCAAGGCACTCCAACTGCGAAAAATACCGCACCAAGTGCTGAACGCAAAGCTTCACAAAAAAGAAGCGGAAATTGTTGCCGGTGCAGGTCAGCCGGGTGTCGTTACCATTGCCACCAACATGGCCGGGCGGGGTACTGACATCAAGCTTTCCAAAGAAGTGAAGGAAGCCGGAGGTTTAGCCATCATCGGTACGGAACGGCATGATTCAAGACGTGTGGACAGACAGCTGAGAGGTAGAGCGGGCCGTCAGGGAGATCCTGGAAGTTCACAGTTCTACGTATCCCTGGAAGATAACCTGATGCGTTTATTCGGTTCCGAAAGAATTGCCAAAATGATGGACCGGATGGGTCATAAGGAAGGTGAAGTAATTCAGCACTCCATGATCAGCAAGTCCATTGAAAGAGCCCAGAAAAAAGTAGAGGAAAATAATTTCGGAACGAGAAAAAGGCTTCTTGAGTATGACGACGTGATGAACAAACAACGTGATGTGATCTACAAGAGGAGAAAGAATGCTTTGTTCGGCGATCACCTGAAATACGATATTACCAATATGATTTTCGATGTGGCCAACTCCATCGCGGCCAAAGGTAAATCTACGGGGAATTACAAGGATTTCGAATATGAGATCATCAAGACTTTCACGATGGAATCACCGGTATCCGAGAACGATTTCAAAACGAAAACGGTTCAGGATTTAACCAACATCCTCTTCAAAGCTGCCCAGGAAGATTATCAGATGAAACTGAACCTGCTGAAGGAAAAATCATTCCCGATTATCGAGAACGTCTACCAGAATCAGGGATCGATGTTCAGAATGATCCAGGTTCCGTTCACTGACGGACATAAGACCATGACTATCGTTACCGATCTTAAGGAAGCTTATGAAACCCAGTGCGACAGCCTCATCAATGATTTCGAGAAGAACATCACCTTATCCATCATCGATGAAAACTGGAAACTTCACCTTCGTGAAATGGACGACCTGAGAAGATCTTCACAGGGTGCTGTATACGAGCAGAAAGATCCGTTGGTGATTTACAAGCAGGAATCTTTCCACTTATTCAGCGAAATGATCGACAAATTAAATAAAGAAATTATCTCATTTTTATACAAAGGAGAAATTCCTGCATAGGAAATAATAATCTTTAACCCTACAAAACCGCTTCAGGATAGCCTGGAGCGGTTTTTTATTATTCATGGGATATCAATCTATGATAAATATCAAGTTATTAATTTATTTAGAATAATTAAAAACAATATATTTGCAAAAAATTTAAGTTTCATGAAAAATGTACTGATCTGCGCTTCACTGTTAGGTTCCATGCTGACGTTTGCCCAGGAAAGAGATACGATTAAGTCGAATGATATCGAAGAAGTAGTTGTAGATGGAAAATATTATAAAAAATATGTTGAGAAGGAAGGATCTTCTTCATTACGCTTGAACGAAGAACTTATAAAGATTCCACAAAACATCACAGTAATTACCAATAGGGCATTAGAGGATCAGCAGGTTACTACAATTTCAGATGGTCTTTTAAGAAACGTAGCGGGAGCCCAGAGATTAGAACATTGGGGAGAAATGTACTCAAGAATCAATATGAGAGGATCCCGGGCAGGCGCTTTTTTTAATGGAGTAAATGTAACTTCAAACTGGGGGCCATTATCTGAAGATATGAGTTATGTAGATCATATAGAATTCGTGAAAGGACCTGGAGGATTTCTAATGTCTGCCGGAGAGCCAAGCGGAATCTACAATATTGTTACTAAAAAACCTACGGGAAACTCATTTAATGGTTCTGCAAGAGTTACATTAGGGAGTTTTGATATGTATAGGGCGGAAACAGACCTTGATACGAGAATTTCTAAAAAAGTTTCAGTACGTTTAAATTTAATGGGCTCTCAAAGAAATAGCTTCAGAGATTATGAGTTCAATAACAGATATATTATAAATCCTTCGATAAAGGTAGAACTGACTGATAAGACAACTTTAGTTGCTGAATATATCTACCAAAAAGCAAAAATGTCTGAAGTAGGTTCTGCTTATGTTTTTTCTACAGAAGGTTATGCTACAAGACCTGTAAACTACACCCATACAGATCCGGGAATTGCGCCATCCAATATGGAGGACCATACAGTAAATGTAAATTTACAGCATCAGTTTAATAAAAACTGGAAATTAACAGCACAGGTAACTTATCTGAATGATTATACCGATGCAAGTGATATTTGGCCAGATGCTGTAAATCCGGATGGTACAATGATTAGAAGACTTTCTTATTGGGAAGGATCAAACGTTATGAGGTTTGGACAGGTATATCTAAACGGCTACGAAAAAACAGGTAAAATTTCTCATAGAATTTTAGCCGGTTTAGATTTAGGAAGTAAAAAATATTTGGCAGATTGGGGCTATTCTCATCCATTGGATTCAACGCCATTTAATACCAATATCTCAACTTATCAGCCTGTAACTAATGGCTATGGCTATGAAGGGTGGATTAATCGTATCAATACCTCGCCTTTAAACCAAAGAGCTACTCCAGGAGGAACTATTGAACAAAATTATTCTGGTGTCTATTTACAGGATGAATTAGGATTTCTAGATGACAAGCTACGTCTGACCGTTGCTGCAAGGTATACCAATATTGAGCAGAATAATTATGGTACCACCATTAAAGCAGATAAAATTTCTCCAAGAGTCGGCTTGAGTTATTCTATTGATGATAATACTTCAGCTTATGCTTTGTATGACCAATCATTTACACCGCAGGCCGGTTTATTCAGAGATGGAAATACAGCTAAACCTCTAACAGGAAACAGCTATGAGATCGGCTTGAAAAGAGATTGGTTTAATGGGAAATGGAATACAACTTTATCTATCTACAATATCAGAAAAGATAATGCCATCAGCAGTGATCCAACGGACCCTACATTTAGATATTCAATCTTGGATGGAAAAACAGGCGTTAAAGGAGTAGAATTTGATATGAAAGGAGAAATTGTAAAAGGCTTTAATGCAATCTTTAATTATGCTTATACAGACAACGAGTACAAAGAATCTATAAATT
>NZ_CAJYMO010000200.1 GCF_913776365.1 uncultured Chryseobacterium sp.
GACCTTTGCTAGCTAATACAGCAGAAATAGCAGCTGTAAGAGTAGTTTTACCATGGTCAACGTGACCAATAGTACCAATGTTCAAGTGTGGTTTGTTACGATTAAACGTTTCCTTTGCCATGATTTAAAATTATTTATTTATTGTTTTTCAAATTTTCGGTGTGCAAATATAATGAATTTTTAAATACCAAAACCTTTTTCTTAAAAAAAGTTTCAATATTCACATTCAATGAAGTACAAACCTTCTATTTCAATGTATTGAGATTGCAAATTTACACAAATTTCTCAATTGAAAAAATCCTCACTCCACCTTTTGCTTAAATTATCGATATTTCCCTTTTTCTGAAACCGCTGCGCCTTTCCTGAAAATATTCTGGTTTCAGCAAATCCGTCCGGCCTCTTTTATCGTATATCCAGAAGAACCATTAAATATACGATTATGAGAAAACTCTTACACTTTTGCCTCGCGGTCTTCGGTACGGCCGTTTTATTTTCCTGTGACGATTCCGAAACGATGATTGATCCGGAAATGATGGCGCAGGGCCCAGACCTGATGGTATACGGATTGACAGCCAGCAATGAACTGGTAGCTTTCAATGCCAACAATCCGAAAACCTTTACTTCCAAGACTTCCGTAACCGGAGTTGCTTCCGGAGAAAAGCTGATGAGCATCGACTTCAGGCCGGCCACTGGAGAACTCTATGCCCTCTCCAGTGCCAGCAAACTGTATATCATCAATACATCCAACGCATCAGCAAGGGTGGTAACCACTACGGCATTCAGCCCGGCCATATCCGGAACAATGGCAGCAATTGATTTTAATCCTACCGTAGACAGGATCCGGCTGGTGAGCAGCACCGGCCAGAACCTCAGGCTGAATCCTGAAACAGGAGCAGTGGCCTTCACCGATGCGGTTATCAACGGCGGAAGCTCACCTTCCATCACCGGCATCGCTTATACCAACAGCAAATCCGGAGCTTCTTCCACCGTCCTGTATGACCTGGATGCCACCACAGGAAAACTGTATAAGCAGGATCCCCCGAACAACGGAACCCTGGTAGAAGTGGGAAGCCTGGGCACTACGTTTTCCGGCCAGGCCGCTTTTGATATTAAATTCGACAACAGCGCCGCCCTGATTGCCGTTAACGGGAATCTTCACATGCTGGATCTTAACAGCGGAAAAGCGGTAAATATCGGAAACCTCCAGCAGCAGATCATCGATCTGGCCATTCCTACAGAACCGGTAGCCTATGCGGTAGACAACTCCAACAACCTTCAGATTTTCAACCCGAATAACCCGGTGCCGGTTTCCAAAGCCATTACCGGGATGCAGAGCGGTGAAGGTGTTCTGGGAATTGATTTCCGGCCGGTGAACGGACAGCTATATGCTATGGGAAGCTCCAGCAGGCTGTATACCATCAACCTGGGAACAGGAGCTGCCACAGCAGTGGGCACCTCCCCTTTTTCAACCCTGCTTAGCGGAACTGATTTCGGCTTCGATTTCAATCCTACCGTTGACAGAATACGGGTAGTAAGCAATACAGGGCTTAACCTGAGGCTTCATCCGGATACCGGAGCCATTGCTTTCACAGACGGATCATTGAATCCTACCGGGGCCATGGTCAGCGCAGCTGCTTACACCAACAACATGGCCGGTGCTACCTCAACGACTTTATTCGTGATCGATCATAATACCGATAAGTTATATCAGCAGAATCCGCCGAACAACGGGACTCTGGTGGAAACAGGTTCTCTGGGAATCAATATTTCCAATGCCAACGGCTTCGATATCGGAGGCATGAGCCAGAAAGCCTATCTGATCGCCACCGTAGGAAGCACAACAAAAATATACAGCATCAATACCTCAACGGGAGCTGCTGCTTCAGTGGCAGATTATCCGAACGGCGTAAAAGCATTTGCTGTAGGACTGGGATTTTAACCTCATAATACTTATTTCAATAGTCGGAAGCCCGGAGAAAATTTCTCCGGGCTTCTTTTCTGTCATTCAGATAAAAGGCTTATGTGAGCTGCCCGGACTTCCCGGGCCTGTTGAAGATCCAGAAAATAATAGGGAAAATCAGCAGCGTCAGTACCGTAGCGGTAATCAGTCCTCCGATAATCACGATGGCCAGCGGCTTCTGAGATTCCGAACCGATTCCCGTAGAAAGGGCTGCCGGCATCAGCCCGATGGAGGCCATCAGGGCTGTCATGATGACCGGCCGTGTCCTGGATTTCACTCCGTTCAGGATGGCATGGTCAAGGCTCAGCCCGTTCTTTACGTTCTGATGGAATTCCGTGATCAGGATAACCCCGTTCTGGATGCAGATCCCGAGCAGCGCAATCATCCCGACACCGGCAGAAATCCCGAAATTGATTCCCGTCACATGCAGGGCTATGATTCCGCCAATCAATGCAAAAGGCACATTGGCCAGTACCAGTAAAGAGTCTTTCATATTGCCGAAGAGGATGAACAACAGGAAGAAAATGCCCAGGATGCTGACCGGCACCACCTGTGTCAGTCTTTTCGAAGCCCGCTGCTGGTTTTCAAACTGGCCGGTCCACC
>NZ_CAJYMO010000201.1 GCF_913776365.1 uncultured Chryseobacterium sp.
CCGTACATCCGTTGGCATCGGTGATGATTACCGTGTACGTTCCTGCAGCAAGTCCGGTTCTGTCCTCAGTCGTGATTCCACCGCCCCAGTTGAAAGTGTATGGTGCTGTTCCGCCCGCCGGTGTCAGGTTGATAGCTCCGTTGGAAGCTCCGTTACAGGCAACATTGGTTATCACGGTGGTTCCTGAAACGGCACTTGCAGGTTGGGTCACTACAGCATTTACTGTAGCCGTACATCCGTTGGCATCGGTGATGATTACCGTGTACGTTCCTGCAGCAAGTCCGGTTCTGTCTTCGGTAGTGATTCCACCGCCCCAGTTGAAAGTGTATGGTGCTGTTCCGCCCGCTGGTGTCAGGTTGATGGCTCCGTTGGAAGCTCCGTTACACGCAACATTGGTTATCACTGTAGTTCCGCTCACGGCACTTGCAGGCTGGGTCACTACAGCATTTACCGTAGCCGTACATCCGTTGGCATCGGTAATGATTACCGTGTACGTTCCTGCAGCAAGTCCGGTTCTGTCTTCGGTAGTGATTCCGCCGCCCCAGTTGAAGGTATAAGGTGCTGTTCCGCCCGCTGGTGTCAGGTTGATAGCTCCGTTGGAAGCTCCGTTACAGGCAACATTCGTTATCACGGTGGTTCCTGAAACTGCGCTTGCAGGCTGATTGATAGTAAAAGTACGTGTTGTCTGACATCCTGAATTATCCGTTACGGTAACCGTATAAGTCCCCGCTGAAAGACCGGTAGCCGTAGCTGCAGTACCTCCGAAAGGCGCCCATGAATAAGAATAAGGGGCTACTCCTCCTGATGGCACTACAGTAGCCGAGCCATTGGAACCGCCGTTACAGGATATATCGGTTTTGCTTCCCGTCGTGCTGATGCTGACCACCGTTAGCCCGGCAGCAGTGGAAGTAGCAGACCCTGACCCATTGCTAGCCACAGCACGGTACTGGTAACCGTTCATGGCTGCAGTTGCGCCGGTAATCGTCAGCGTACTGGTGGTAACTCCCGAATAAGGTGCCGTATTGGTCAGGGCGATAAATCCGCTTCCTGAATTCTGGTACCACTGGTAAGAAGTGGCTCCGGAAGCACTCACCGTAAAATTAGTGGTGCCTCCTGCACAGATCGTCCGGTTGGCAGGATTAGCTGTAATGACCGGATTGCTGGCAAGAAAAGTACATCCTGAATACTGCGATCCTGCTGAATTGCTGAGTGTCCAATTGGCAACGTTCATCACTGCTGTCCTGATATTTGAAGTAGTTGAAGCAGGTACTCCGGTACAGTTAAATTTTCCTGATACCGGCGTAGCACTGCCTGTTACTGCATATAATGCACTGGTTCCCCCGGTAAGCCCCGGAGGCATTAAAGAAGCATTAGGCCCTGCAGTTGCAGCAGCATTCCATGAAGTGGATGAAGAGCCCGGGGCATAAAAGAAATTAAGACCCGCAATGCAGTATGCTCCGCTCCCGGTGATACTGCCGTTTCCTCCCTGAAAGGCAATGATCTGATCCCCGGAAAACGCAAGATTCAAACCAGTGGTGGAGGATCCGTCCGTAGATACTACTGTACCATTGGCTAAAGACGTTCCCGAAACAGGATTATAAGTATAGGCGGATAGACCTACAATATAGACTTCTGTACCTGCTGGTAATGCATTTCCACTTGTCCATGTGATGGAAGATTCTGAGCCTGAAGTTGTCACTGCCTGCCAGGTATTGTTTCCCTGGTACCCCTGATCGGTAAAGCTGATCTTGGTCCCGCTCGAAATAGGAGTAAGCAATACAAATGAGAATGCATCTGAAGTCCCGGTATTAACACTCGGGGCAGAATCGTATGCCGTAAAGGCAATGTTGCCTGCCGCGAGCGTTGTCTGCGCCTGGGCATATCCCAGGAGCAACGCTCCCGCCGTGACGACTGTATTCGCCAGCGTTTTGATTTTAAAATAAAAATGTTTCATTTCTAATATATTAAGTTAATAAATTCACGAATTGCTGCCCTTTTCTGAGCCCGAAAGCGGATAGTTTATGCCCGCTCATAAAACCTTCTTCAGTGTAGACGATGTCCAGTCTCAGAAATGAATTATGATTGCATTGTACCACCAACCCGTTTTCCTGATCCAGAGACACTATGGTTCCCGCAGGTTCCGTATGATGATTTACATTCTGAATAACAACAGCTTCAACTACCCTGATATTCCAGCCGTTCCATTGGGTATAAGCTCCTTTATTCCACGGATTACAGGCTCTTGTTAATGCTTCAACTGATTCCGCGTCCTGATTTCCCCAGGAAATGCAGACATCGGAGGCACCCGATTTCGGATAATACCGCGCCTGATCTTCATCCTGTTCCGTTCCCTTATAGTGGCTTTGCAAAAGGTTTAAAAGTTCATTGAGAAGGTGAGCTCCCAACCATGAGAGATGAGTGCACAAAGCACCGTGCGTCATATCCGCAGTAACCGGAATATTTTTCTTGAGGATTATATTTCCTTTATCGATATCCCGGCCGATGGCATGAACGGTAATCCCCGATTGCCCGGCACGGCTTCTGATCGTCTCAAAAACCGGATCTGCACCGCGCATTTCAGGCAAAAGCCCATAATGTAAATTGTAGAATGTACCGGGATACAGATCAATGATCTCCGCAGGAATTTTCCAGGGGAAAGTCATGGTGAAAACAGCACCAGCATCAGAAATTTCCATCATCTCTTTGATCTGGGTGTGCTGATTTTGCCCGTTCATTATAAACAAAGGTATTCCGGACTGCCGGGAGAGCATGGTACAAAAATCGATGACTTCCGTATTATTCCCGGGCACGCCTACAGCACAAAGCCGGCCTGCTGCCTGTAAAGACTGCAAAGCCGGAAACGCCATCCTGTTGTTGCATAAGACTGCTATTTTATCTGAATTTTTCATGATTCCAGGCAGGCATAAGCATTAAACCAGGTATTGGCCTGGATGGTTCTTACATGTTCTATATTCTTTTTCAGTCCCTCGCGCTCCGTTCCGGTAACGGAAGCTGTATGGATATCCTTCAGCAGGCAGTTTCCTGTATTGTCATCTTTTGAAACAGTGGCATAGTACACTTCAGCCTCGGAAAATCCGCTTTCAGGATCCATATATACTTTTCCGCGGGGTGATCTGACGGACATTCCGTCGAACGCCGTATTTTCCAACCCGATCAACTGTGCCGCTTCCCATCCCAATAAGGAGAAAAGATTAGCCTTTCCCTGTTTCAGACCGTCCATGATCTGTACGAAAATTTCATTTTCCGGGGTCTCCAGGTTTCTGGACCAGGCGATTGCGGTACTCCATTCATATCCCGGATAAGGTATTTTTCCCAGCCACGTCTCTTCGGCAGTAAATCCCGTACCGTATACGTTACCGTAACCGGCCGTATCACTGCTTCCGGCAAAAAAGTCTTCCGCCATATCGCCGCAGAAAGTGGCAAGCACAGCAGTTTTCCGCTTATTTTCAAGAAATTCCGTAAGTGGCTGTAATGTAAATTCCGAACGTTTTAAAGGAGTAATATGATTGAATACGATAGCCCCTCCCTTTTCTTCGGCAGCAGCGGCATAGACATAGCAAGGCCGGTACCCGGCATCGTAAAAAGAGCAGGTAAAGGCAAAATCCCTGAATCCGTCTTCGATGGCTTTCTGCGTGATAACGCGGGTGCATAAACTGCCCTGCAAAGAGATGAACCAGGCATTGGACAGCTTTTCGCTGAATACGGGGAACTGATAGCCGCTGTCGAGAACAATCAGGGTCTTTCCAGAAGCTTCAAACAGAGGATGTATGAATTCTGCTGAAAGAGGATTCATATATCCTATAATAATATCGGTACCGTCCAGTAAAAACTGTTCACAGTGAGCATAGATTTCCTCATTTTTGGCAGCCACGCCAATTCCTGCCGAAACGATTTCGTGATACCCTTCCAGGCCCATCTGTTTAAGGGATTGTTTGAATCCGTCCATGATATCAAACGAGACGGACGGATATATAACAGAGCGTGGTAAAAGTAAAGCTATTTTCATAGAGTCGATAAAGTCTCCGGCAAACAGCTCTGCCGGAGATCAGATAAATAAGTTGTTATTAAGACCTTGAAGGGAAAATCCCCATCACACAGATAATATAATTCATTCCCAGGTAAGGCTGCCTGATATTGATAGGCTGGCTTCCTCCCGCAACACTTAATGCAAATGCGTTGGATACCGGCTTCATTGTGCTGTCTGCCTGCTGATCGGAATATAATCCCGCCACTGTAGCCAGGGTATTTCCTGTAGGAGATGCAGAATTCCCTTCATCTGAGTATGCCTTCATAGAAATGGTCTCGGATCCGGCAGTATGGGTATGCATCGGCATATGCTGAACATCACAGGTTATATTCTCGGTACCTGCTGCCATTCCCAATGGAAATACTTTGGTTCCTGCTCCTGTTCCTGTTCCCATGGGCGCTCTTCCTGCAAAATTCGGCAGCATGAAATTCGTCCTTCCGTCTCCTCCGTACATCGTTCCCAAAAGGGCAAACAATGCAGTATTGGTATTGATCTGTAAGGTCTGCCCCTGGCAAAATGCCCAGGCTCTGGGAGCAAAAGTCCCGGCAAACATTCTTATTTCTGACATGGTTCCTTCCATAATACTTGTTTTAATAATGTAATGAATTAAGGCCTTGACGGATAAATACCTTCAAGACAAATAATGTAGTTGGTGGCCAGCACAGGCTGGACGATACTAAAAGGCATACCCATTCCTGCAGGAGATAACGAGCCGGTTGTTGCTGCAGGGGAAATAAATGTATCCGGTGCCTGCGTAGAGTAAGCCGCCGGTGAAGCTGCCGGAATATTCCCTGCCGGAGATGCGGTATTCCCTTCATCCGAAAAACACGGAAATGCAATGGTTGCCGAAGCGGTATGGGTATGTGCCGGCATCTGTGCCGTAGTCATGGTAACCGTTTCGGTTCCGCCCATTTCTCCTAGATTGATAGGAGATAAGCCTGCAGCCTGACCTGTTCCTACCGCCACTCTTCCGCGAAGATCCGGAACGGCAAAAGTTGTTCGGCCGTCACCGCCATACGTATTTCCCAGAATTGAGAATGCAGCCGTATATTGTGCTATACTGAAAAGCGTTCCGCTGCAGAAAGCCCAGCCTAAAGGAGCAAAATTTCCACTGAATATCCGGATTTCTCCTATATAACCTTCCATAATGATATCTTTATTTGTTATTAATTTCTATTGTAAACTTCAATGATTATGGTCTTTGGGGAAAAACGCCGGTAAGACAGATAATATAATTCATTCCCAGCGAAGGCTGAACAACACTCAGTGCATTGTTGCCTCCTGCGGCACCCACCTGTAATGCCAGGGGAATTGCTTTTGTAGTGGCATCGCTGGTCTGGTTGGTATACATGCCTGTTTTTGAAGCCAGGACATTGCCGGTAGGAGTTCCCGAATTTCCTTCATCCGAAGAAGCCGGGATTACCACATTTCCTGACAGGCTGTGGGTATGTGCCGGTAAATTTGCCATGGTCAGCATTACAGCGTTGGTTCCGGCCATTTCTCCCAGATCGTAATACGATAAGCCGGGGCCTTGTCCTACTCCTACGGCAGACCTGCCGGCAAGGTTCGGAAGACCGAAAGTATTGACACCATCTCCGCCATAGGTCGTTCCTAAAATTGAGAATAAAGCAGGATTTGACCTGATGGCCAATAGAGCACCATTGCAATACTGCCAGTATGCAGGAGCAAAGTTTGCGGCAAAAAGTCGGATTTCTCCAATTGTTCCTTCCATAATTATTGGTTTTAAAATGAAAAATGTATTAAAGTTCAGTTTTTCGAGGGAGATATGCTAAGCTCCTGTGATTCCTGCAGGAGAGAGGGTTCAAGGTAAAGTCACTGCTGCATCAAGCGTTTTCCGGAATCCATCAACCAGCCAGCCGACACCATAAATCACAATCAAGTGACTTTAAATTTAAAGTAGGTTCTATATTGAAATGATTTCATGCAAGTCTTTCTTTTTGGTTAATTTGTCTTTATATAGTTCACGATCAACAGTTAGGAGAACAGCTAACCATATCTTACTTACAAATATAAATTTATTATTTATATAAAATTATATTTATTTAAAAATTAATCATTACTTATTATTATTGCCATAATAAATACAATATAAATTATTCTTTAAATAATTTTGAATCAATTATTAATAGTGTAAAATTAGCAATTATAGCACATTCGCAGGTAGGTATTTCTACTGAATTTGAAATAAATTTTATCAACCCAATGCTCTGTACCTTCAGAAGCAGCCCGTACGGTATCCATAACTGCTTTTCCATTTGAACAGACCGTAATCCATTATGGTAAACATGAGGTACAGATAGATTATGGACATAAAAAAGCCGCTTTAAACTTGCGTCTAAAGCGGTTTTATAATAAATTAAGACCGGTTGATCTTTCAACTTACTATTCACTTTTTCAAAAATATAAATATTTTAAAATCATTAACTTATGATACATTAGCACAAATAAGATACAAAATTAGAATAGATTTTACAGTTTAAATTTTCGTAAACAAGTATTTAAGATAAAAGAACAGGAAAAGCTTACTGATCAGAATATTTGTAAACGTTTTGGAATAAGTACCCGCGCCTCTTCGCTTTGGAAGCAAAACCTTATTCCTGTAGGGAAAAGAAATAAACCTGCTATGAAGATCGATATGGAAGCTTTAAAGAAGCATGTAGAAGAATTTCCTGATGCTTACCAGTATGAAAGATATGCTTCTCTGGAGTAGTCACAACTGTATTCTTTATGCCCTTAGACGTTTAAATATAAGTGTTAAAAAGACGCTGGTTCATCCCTAGTCTGATCCTGTTAAAAGAGCTGAATTTCAGGATCAATTGTTTCAGTATCAAGAGCTGGAACAACGAAATAATATCAATATTCATTAAAGTGTTTTTACTACCGATGCACCAAGGGATTACGGCTAAAGCTTAAAAGGGACAAGATCTTACAGGGTTAAGGACTGGCGTAATAAGGAAAGGGTGAACGCCATTGGAGCTATCCTGGATTTTAATATCCTTAATGTAAGATTGTTTGACGGAAATATTAATGCAGATGTTTTTATGCCTGGATTAACTCAGCAACTCCTTTGTTCGATTCTTGCAAATTCAGTCTTGGTAATGGATAATGCAACCTTTCACAAAAGATCCGACAGTATTGATGAAATAGAAAAAAGTGGACATTCTATTCTGTTTCTGCCTCCCTAGCCCCAATTTAAATCCAATTGAAAAGAAGTGGGCATAAGCGAAAAGTATCAGACGAAAATTAAGGTGTCATCCGTATGAGCTTTTTCAAAAATTTATTACTTTACGAAATATTTTGAGTTAGCTATAATAAATGATTTAAATATTAACTCTGCACTTAAAGGGGGCAAATTATTCCCTATAATATGATTTATAATTATTTGCTCTCAACAAAACCAATTAAGAAATAACATTGACATGCATCTTAATAATAAGTTTTTCCGCAGTATTCTATTGGTGTATCCATGCTTTTTATGAATTCAGGAATATTATACGCACTTCATCTACAAACGCATAAACGTATAGATAAATCGTTTACTACTATAATTACGACCGGAGTCATCTACGTGATTATAGGTTGTGTTGTTAATTCGTATTGAACTGAATATTGAAATACCTTAAATAATCCTCTATTGGTTCCATTCCCATTTCTTTTCTTCTTTCGTTCACAGTTTCAGGATTTTCTAATTTATACAATTTACCATTTTCTATTTGCGAACCATATATTTGAGGTTTTCCTTCGTCCATTAACATCCTATCTTTCATCAATGCGTATTGTTGTTTAGATAAGTCTCCATTTTCAACCGCTTTCTCTATTTGTGGAAAATACTTTTTTCTGATTTCTTTAGTACTATGCTGCAATCCCAACCAGATTGCATCCATTCGTCGTTGACCCACCTCCTTTAATGTTGGCATACCACACTTTTCAATAATACTAATCACTAATTCTTGATTCCTATGATCTTCTTTAGCGTATTTGATAAGTTCATTTGATTTTCTGATCCTTTGGTCACTTTCAAAAACTTCGCTCAGTATTTGAAGTTTTTTGCTACAATCGACTTCAATAATATCTACTGAACCTACATAGACAAACTTATCCTTATTTATATAAAGGAATGCTGCTATTATTAAAGCAAGAGCTGTTAATATGCTGAATACTATTTTTTTTATTCTCATAATAAAATAAAAATTAAAATTTGTTTTTGCCATGTATACCATGGCATTGGTTTTTCTTATGATCAGCTATATTGGATTCTTTACTGTACACAGACAAAGCATAAACATCATAACATTTAATTGATTCGGAAAATAAGCTTACTGATAATCATTTGAAAGTTCCTTGAATTTTCCTACTCTATAAGCTTTTCGGGTGCCGCTGTTTTTTAATTTTCTGATGGCAAATTTATCTGTTCGCTATAAAGTTTCCTAATAAATACATTATAGATTTATAAATTTACAGGATATTTTTCTATTTTAAAATTTTGATTTTCAACATTTTAATCCCGTAATCAAAACTATTTACATAACACCTTAGTATGCCTGAATAAGTAATCATATACAATCATTTCGAACAATCTTTGACTGGAAGTAAAGTCCTGTTATGGTCTTTACCGATAACCAGGTCTATTTCCAAATCACCGATCCGCTCTTTCCTATCGACAATTGAAGGCCGCGTACTGATATCCGTCCCTCCGAGAATCAGCCCTCTTTTATCTTTCAGAGAAGCTCTTTTCCGATATCTCCGGCCTTTTATCCTTGAGTGTTTATCCAGTTTTCCTCCTGCCCGCTTATCCTTCCATATATGCTGGTGGATAAGTTTATGAGAGATGATTTCCACGTTTTCCAGCTTTGCCCGCCCACCGATCTGTTCCGGACTGTAGTCCTCACTTAGACAGCGCAAAACATAATTCTGCATCTGCTGGCTGAATCGGGTATTCTTCTTTTTGGTCTTGTGTCTGAGCTCCGTTTTGCGATGCGCCAGATCTGCCTTGTAAAGACCGCTTCTTCCATTTGAGTTCCTTTTGATTTCCCGGCTCATAACTGATTTGTCTTTGCCGATATATTCTGAAATTTCAGAACTACTCTTTTCCAGGTTTCGGTAAGCTTCTGTTTTGTATCTTTATTCCGGTATTAAATGATTCATCGTAATTGTAGTGTGGTTATCGTAAAATAAGATGATTTTTTCCACCAACCTCAGGAAATCTCTGATATTAAAATCGAAGGCTTTCCGAGGTTTATTTTTTACTGTTGCATTTATTACTTGAATCTAAGAAGAGTATTTTTGCAGAATGCAAACTATGCTATGAAAAATTTAAAGTACTTCATCATATTATTACTTTTTGGTTTTAACAATTTATTTTATTCTCAAAACGATAACCTAGACACTTTAAGGAAATATTCTTATGAAGAATTGGAAAATATTTTTTACAGTTACAAAGATGGTAATCAGGTTGAAAATTCTAAAGTAATAGCAAAATACTATCTTCAAAAAGCAAGAAAAGAAAAAAAAGATAAAAAATATTTAGCAGAAGGATATGTATTTAACCAGTATAATCAAGATTTACAGGTTTCTTTAAAATATATTGACAGTTTAGAAATAATAAGCAGAAACTTTCGGGACAATAGATATCCTGCACGCATCTATTTGCTGAAAGGCTTATTATATAATCAATTTGATAACGAGACAGCAGCTTTAGAAAATTTTATAATCGCATTAAAATACGCAAAAGAAAAAAATAATAAACGACAAATCGCTATTGCGGATCTTCAGATTGCCTATTTGAATGGATATATAGGAAACCATGAAGAAACAGTAAAAGTTCTTGAATATTATTATACTCATCAAGATTTTTTAACCGAACAGGATATTGAACATATTCAAATAAGTTTAGCTGATGCTTATCTTGATATTCACAAATATGAAGAAGCTTTAAAGCTAATACAAAACGGAATAAAGCTGCCATCTAAAAATAATGAAGAGTTGCAATACAACAGATATTTAATTTTGTTGGGTAGGTACAATTTAAAAATCAAACAATATTCAAAGGCTATAAAAAACTTAGAAAATTGCAAAAGATATTTTTTGAAAAATAATCTTGATTTTGATGCAAGCTATACAATGTTATATTTAGGGCAGTCTTATGATAAACTCCAAAATAGGGAAAAAGCTATAGAAAATTTTATTAAAATTGATTCTATTATTCAAAAAACCAACAATACATTTCCAGAACTTAGATATACGTATACATACATCATTGATTATTATAGAGAGAAAAAAGATAAAGAAAAACAGGTCTATTATATTGACAGGTTTCTGACAGTTGATGAAACATTAAATACACAGTTTAAATATATTTCTCGGGAACTTCCGAGAAAATATGATACTCCAAAACTTTTATTAGAAAAAGAAGAAATAATCAGTAAATTAAAAAAGAGAAGGTACTTATCTTATATTACGATTGGAACGTTATGCTCTATGGTAATAATTTTAACTTTTTTATTTATTAAAGCAAAAAAGAAAGAAAAAGAGTATAAAAAGAATGCTCAGGACCTAATAAAAACTGTTAATCAAAAAAGCTATTCTTCCGAAAAAAATTTGAAAAATGAAGTAACTGCCGATCAAGTAGTATTTGATCCTGAAAAAAATAAATTATCTGCTGATGTAGTAAAAAACATTTTGCAAGGTCTTAAAATATTTGAAGAAAAAGAACAATATTTAAAGAATGGAATTACTTTAATCAGTCTGGCTAAAAAACTTAAAACCAACTCTACCTATCTATCACAGGTAGTGAATACGTACAAAGAGAAAACTTTCGCCAGTTACTTGAGTGATTTACGTATAGATTACGCTCTGATAAGGTTGATAAATGATAAAACCTTCCGCTCTTACAAATTGTCAGTTATTGCTGAAGAGTTGGGCTATAATAATGAACAGGCTTTTTCAAAGGCTTTCAAAAGAAGAACAGGAACAACACTTACCATCTATTTAAAGGAGATTGAGGGAAACTCTAATTAAAATTCTCATAGTTCACTGAAAACTCATTTTATTATGGTAATGTAATCTCACCCTTCCTGGATACTTTCAAAAGTAGAGTCTTTGGTAAATAATTCTTGTTATTGTTGTTAAAACTTTGTTGGAATGTGAGAAAATCTTTTACGTTTTATATTTTGATTTTTCCATATTTCAACAAAAAATTCCAGAGTGTAAAGTATTGCAGTGCACTATGTAGGCACTCGTTGTTATACATCCACATCCAGATTTCTGAGCAAAAATAAAAGTAGCATGTAAAAGCCACATTAAAAAGGATGAAGCAACGGTTGATTCTTTTAAAAAAACTTCAATCAGATTCCTGAAAATACTTTGAAAAATGCAACTGAAGAATTTTCGGACTTCAATCATTAAAAATTGCCTGAAATAAAAAAAGCCACTGTAAACATTACGTTTACAGCGACTTGCTAATTTATTTCGACCGATATTAATCGATGATAACTGCTATTACTTTACTTCTTCAAAATCTGCATCCTGTACATCATCTGCACCTCCTGCATTTCCTGTATTCTGCTGGGCTCCTGCATCAGCACCCGGCTGTTGTCCGGCAGCGTACAGTTCTTCGGAAGCGGCCATCCAGGCAGCATCCAAAGCTTCGGTTTTCGCTTTTACGTCATCTGCATTTTTTGCTTCGAAAGCGGTTTTCAGTTCTCTGTGAGCCGCTTCGATCGCTGCTTTTTTGTCAGCAGAAAGCTTTTCACCGAATTCTTTCAGTTGTTTCTCAGTCTGGAAGATCAATCCGTCTGCTTTGTTGAAGATTTCCACTTCTTCTTTTCTTTTCGCATCCGCTGCAGAGTTTTCCTGCGCTTCTTTCTTCATTCTTTCGATTTCTTCATCGGACAGACCTGAAGAAGCCTGGATTTTGATCGATTGTTCCTTACCGGTTCCTTTATCTTTAGCAGATACGCTCAGGATACCGTTGGCATCGATGTCGAAAGTTACTTCGATCTGAGGAACTCCTCTTGGTGCCGGTGGAATATCCGTAAGGTCGAATCTACCGATTTCCTTGTTATCGTTGAACATCGGTCTTTCTCCCTGTCCTACTCTGATGCTTACCGCAGGCTGGTTGTCGGAAGCCGTAGAGAATACTTCCGATTTTTTAGTCGGGATTGTGGTGTTCGCTTCAATCAGTTTCGTGAAAACAGAACCCATGGTTTCGATACCTAAAGAAAGCGGTGTAACGTCTAATAGAAGAACGTCTTTCACATCACCGGTCAGTACACCTCCCTGAATCGCAGCACCGATGGCCACTACCTCATCCGGGTTTACTCCTTTGGACGGCTTTTTACCGAAGAATTTCTCCACTTCCTCCTGGATGATCGGGATTCTTGTAGAACCACCTACCAGGATTACCTCGTCGATATCGGAAGTAGACAGCCCTGCATCTTTCAATGCTTTTGCTACCGGCTCCATAGATCTTCTTACCAGGTCGGCAGATAACTGCTCGAATTTCGCTTTTGTTAACGTTTTTACCAGGTGCTTAGGGCCTGTAGCCGTAGCGGTGATATAAGGAAGGTTGATCTCTGTCTGCGGAGAAGAAGAAAGCTCGATTTTTGCTTTTTCAGCGGCTTCTTTCAGTCTCTGTAATGCAATGGCATCAGATTTAAGATCCACGCCTTCTTCAGACTTGAACTCGTCAGCCATCCAGTTGATGATTACATCATCGAAGTCATCACCTCCCAGGTGGGTATCCCCGTTGGTAGACAATACCTCGAATACACCGTCTCCCAGATCAAGGATAGAGATATCAAAAGTACCTCCTCCAAGGTCATATACTGCGATTTTCTGATCTTTATGATTTTTATCCAATCCGTAAGCCAAAGCAGCTGCCGTAGGTTCGTTGATGATTCTTTCTACTTTAAGACCGGCAATTTCACCGGCTTCTTTGGTAGCCTGTCTCTGGGCATCGTTAAAGTAAGCAGGAACCGTGATTACCGCTCTTGTCACTTCCTGACCCAGGTAATCTTCAGCCGTTTTCTTCATTTTCTGAAGGGTCATGGCAGAAATTTCCTGTGGCGTATATTCCCTGTCATCGATTTTAACCTTTACGGTATCGTTCGGGCCGGATACTACTTTATAGGGTACTCTTGTGATTTCGGAAGCATCATCCTTGAAGTGGGTCCCGATAAATCTTTTGATAGAGTATACGGTTTTCGTAGGGTTGGTTACCGCCTGTCTTTTGGCAGGATCCCCCACTTTCCTTTCTCCGTCTTCCGTAAATGCTACAATGGAAGGAGTCGTTCTTTTTCCTTCCGCGTTAGGAATTACAACAGGGTCTTTCCCCTCCATTACGGCAACACAAGAGTTGGTTGTTCCTAAGTCGATTCCGATTATTTTACTCATACTATTTTTATTTTTTCTAATTTTATTAATTAATTTACACCCTCAATTTCTCAATATCCGTACCATTTGATTTTTTATGACAAAATGACACATTGACCTGCCGGTGTTCTGAAATTTGTACCTGCCGGACCTATTGAAAAGAATGGGAAAAATTAGACCTGATCTTGCATTGTTGCTAAAATTAATCAAAGTTTAACCTACAACCTGTCTCCGGTATTCCGCCGATTTGTTATTTTTGATAAAATATTAAAAACAGAAATGTCATTACACTTTAATCCGAGAGATATCACATGGCTTGCCTTCAATGAAAGGGTTTTACAGGAAGCCATGGACGAAAAAGTACCCCTGCACCTGAGAATCCGCTTCCTGGGGATTTTCTCAAATAACCTGGATGAATTTTTCAGGGTACGGGTAGCCGGACTAAAGCGGGCGATGGATTTCAAGGAGAAGGTGATTGCAGAATCTTTTTACCAGCCGCCTTCCAAAATCCTGCAGAAGATTAATGACATTGTCCTCCGCCAGCAACAGAATTTCGATAAGACCTGGAAAGGGATACAGATCGAAATGGCCGAGCAGAAAGTATTTATTAAAACCTCAAAAAACCTGAGCATCAGGCAGAAAGACTTCGTAAGGAAATATTTTGATGAAGTGGTGGAATCCAATGTGATCCCGATCCTGCTCCATGAAAATACGCCGATGCCTTATATGCGGGATAAAAGCCTTTACCTGGGCGTATCGATGCGGAAAAAAGAATGGCTATATTCCAGCAATTATGCCATCATTGAAATCCCGTCACGTTTTGTCGGACGTTTTGTACGGCTCCCATCCGAAGACCCGGAAGAAAAGAATGTCATGCTTCTGGAAGACGTAATTACCTTTAACCTGCCGCATATTTTCTCGTATTTCGGGTATGACGAATTTTCCGCCCATGCCTTCAAGGTCACAAAAGATGCGGAACTGGATCTGGATAACGACATCCGGACCAATTTTGCGGAAAAAATAGAAAAGGGACTGAAGAACCGGAGAAAAGGGAAACCTACCCGTTTCGTGTTCGATAAAGATATGGACAAGGCACTGCTTGAAATGCTGGTCCGGAAACTGAACCTTACCAAGAAAGACAGCATTATCCCCGGAGGAAAAATTCACAATTTCAAGCATTTTATGGACTTCCCGGATGTCTTCGAGCAATATGAAAGGCCTATGGAAAGAACATCTTTTACCCATCCGGCTTTTGAACACGGGGAAAGGGTAACGGATGTTATCCTGAAGCATGATGTTTTGCTTACCTTCCCTTATCATAAATACACACCGGTAATCGATCTTCTGCGTGAAGCAGCCATGGATCCGGATGTAAAATCCATACAGATTACCGCCTACCGTCTGGCCAGCAGCTCAAAGATCATCAATGCACTCATCTACGCAGCCAGAAACGGAAAAGAAGTAACGGTGATGCTTGAGCTTCAGGCCCGTTTTGATGAGGAATCCAACCTGGAATGGAAAGAAACCCTGGAACCGGAGGGCGTAAAAGTACTCATCGGGCTGCCCGGCAAAAAAGTGCATGCCAAGCTCTGCATCATTAAAAAGAGATCGCACAATAAAACCATACAGTACGGCTTTATCAGCACCGGCAACTTCAATGAAAAAACGGCCAGGATTTACGGCGACCATCTGGTAATGACGGCAGACCGCGGCATTATGGCAGACATCAACAAGGTATTCAATGTCCTGAAAAAACCCAAAGATGATTATATGCCGGTTTTAAAGACCTGCAAACACCTGCTTGTCTGCCCGCAATTCATGCGTGATAAAATTGTTCATCACATCGACCGCGAAATTGAGGAAGCCAAAGCGGGAAGGCGTGCGGAAATGATCATCAAAGCCAATTCCGTCAGCGACCGTTCGCTCATCATAAAACTGTATGAGGCAGCCAGTGCCGGGGTGGTCATCAGGATGATCGTAAGAGGGATTTATTGTGCCGTCAACCAGAAGGACTTCAAAGAAAAAATAAAAGCCATCAGCATTGTGGATGAATACCTGGAGCATGCCCGGGTCATGTATTTTTATAACAGGGGATCCGAAGACCTCTATATTTCCTCCGCCGACTGGATGACCCGTAACCTGGATTACAGGATAGAAGCCGCTGCCAAAATCACCGACAAAAGCCTGAAGAAGGAAATCAAGGACATTCTGGACATCCAGCTGAAGGATAATGTAAAAGCCCGTATCTTAGACAAAAAATTAAGCAATGAATATATTGTGAATGATAAGGAAGAATGCCGTTCGCAGATTGAAACCTACCGGTATTTAAAAGCCAAAAGCAGCAGGTAATTTAAGTCAACTTTTAAAGCAGATATAATATAAGCTGTAATGATAAGATTTCTTTTTATTTTTATAATTTCCGGTATTTTTGTCAATGCCCAGCAAAGAGCCGTTTCTCCTTTTTCCATTAAGGATTATAAAAACATGAAGGATGAATATCTGAAAGTGACCCTGGAACAAAAAGATCATTTGCTTTTTTTAAACAATACCTACTATTCTACTGAAAAACTTGACAGCCTATTGGCCATCAAAGATCAGCTTAAAAGAAAATACCTGCAGGACAACGGTAAAAAAAATGAAGACATCACAGAAAAAGATCTCGGCCTTGTAAAAGATGAAGTCCTGCTTCCCTATGCTGTTTTCAAAATCAGGAGAAACGGAACCGAATTTTATGGTATCAATTATGATTACTCGGCGCAGCTTTTCGTAGAAACAGAAAGTAAATCGATCCAATTTACTTTTAATGAAAACCGTTATGAAGAAGGTATCAGTGATAAAATTTCAAAGCTGACTACCGGAAATTATTATTATCCGAATCAACAGCTGAAAGAAACCCGAACCATCGACTCTACCGGAAATACCGGGCTTTACCAGGAATATGACAGCTCGGGAAAATTACTTCACCGGATCGACTGGGAAAAAGATTTTCCGGTATCTAAAATACAGGCAAAAGCCAATGCCAAAAAAGAAATCCTGAGTTTTTTAACCCGTACATATACAGATCAGTTCCATATTGCGGATTTTGAAGAAAATGAAATAAAGGTTTATAAATATTTTAATAAAGAGAAAAGGCCGGTCTGGCTGTTCAGGTATTATACTATAGAAGGCAACCTGAATTCCAGAACAGGAAAACTGCTGAATATAACACAAGAAATATCAACTCCATGACGAGCCGGGTAAAGACAGGAATCTTTTTGGGGTTCATTTTTTCGGGACTGGCTTCTGCCCAGCAACACAATCATACCGATGCGGAAGAAACCATCGTAAACAACACGGTTACAGGCAGAAAGTATGGGATCAAAGACATTGAAGGCAAATGGATCTTTAAGCCAACGTATTATTATATAGAAGATTTTTATGATGATGAACTGAATTTCAGGGACAGTGTGGCTGTGTTTTACAATAGTCATTATTATAAAAACTCAACCATTTTTCTGGGCAACAGATCCGGACTGATTTCCAATACAGGAAAAATAATCATTCCTGACATTTACGATAAATTAATCTGCCAGAAAGGGACATGTGCCGCTTCTTCAGATGAAAAAACATTTATCATCGATTATCATAACGACAAAAAGGATCAGGTCTTTGATGGCCGGGCAAAATATTATAAAGATTCCCTCCTGATTCTGGAATCAAAAAAAGGGGACCAGTATGTTCATCACCTGAGATCAGGCAAAACCGACGGCCCTTTTGCTGAAGCCAGAATACTCAAGGATAAAGATATTTACTACACCCGGAATAATGCCAATGAACGCGCCTTTCACAGGTTAAATGGCGAACGGCTCTTATCTTCGGATGAAATCTATTACCAATACGAAGATAATTTCTTTGCTGATGATGTATATATCGCCAGTATAAACAATAGAAAGGT
>NZ_CAJYMO010000202.1 GCF_913776365.1 uncultured Chryseobacterium sp.
CTGCCGGTCAGTCAGGCGAAGATATTTCTTTGTCATGAACTCTGATTTTGTGGTGAAATACAAAGTTCCGACTGACCGACTTATTTTACAAATTATTTCTAAATTTCTTTTTAAACAAGCTCTTATATTAAACGACCCTTGCAATAAATTACAAGGGTCGTCCAACATTAAAAAAATAAACTATTATGGGTTTTGTCTCGGCCTTGAAGCATTAGCGTTTCCGCGGGGTTTCCTTTCATTCATCTTATCTCTCATCATCCCTTCGGATTGGAACAGCTTCAGGACTTTCTGACAGGGAATGACCTGCTGCATTTTCTCAGCATATCTTTTTCTGTTATCCAGCAGTTTCTGTCCCACCTCAAAACTCTGCTGCAATTTCGCTTTGGCTTCATCATCTGACAGGGTCTCAGGATTGAAATTGGAATCAAACTGTCCCTTGATCTGTTTCTGGCTTTCCAGATATTCATCATAAATATCCGTGAACTCTGCTTTATCGCCCGGATCTATATCCAGGTTATCCATCACCATATTATTTCTGAACTTATTAAGGAGCTCTTTTCTTTCATTCGGAGAAAGATTATTGATGATCTCTTTTCTTTGTTTGGGATCCATCTTTTTCCAGTCATAGTCAGTCCTTTGGGCATTCAGGCCAAAACCGTATATCATCAAAAGCGTAAATAAAATCTTTTTCATCGTTCCTTTAGTTATACAAATCCAGATAAACATCCTGTGTTGAATTATTGGCCAGCTCGGAAATCTCCGAATTGGTAAAAGAATCCAGGTAGGCATTCATCTGAGTCTCATTTTCCTTTGAGACAGCGGGTGCTGCCTGCTTCGCTGTGTTTACAGAAGTTTTTTCCGTCCTGCTTACTTTGGTCAATGATCTGTTATCCCTGTTGCTTTCAGTAGTTTGATTGGTATTTTCAACAGAAGTTAAATCAGATTTCAACGTTTCGTAAGCTGTTTCACTATCATTGCTTTTATTCTGCCTGCTATCCGTATAAGCGACAGAAGAATTCACCTGATTCTGTACGGGCGCATCATTCAGATTAAAAACAAAAGTCGCTCCAAAAATAAGGGCTACCGAAGCAGCGGCGGCATAGGCCCAGTTAAGCCTGAAAACAGGTGCCTTCTTTTCAGGGAACAGGGTAGAGGTTACCTGCTGCTGAACATTATCATAAACGTCTTCAGAAACAGCATATATATTTTGGCGTTCCAGTGCTTCCAGATCAAAGCTGCTCACTCCGCTCAATACTTTTCCCTGGATGTTTTCGAACACATCATCAGGTACCTTGTAAATATTTTTACGTTTCAATTTTTCTATATTGAACTCTTCCATCTCCTTTTTTTCAGAAATTATCTTTCGTAATTTTCTTTAATATAATCTTCAATCTTCTGTTTGGCATAATGATAATTCGTTTTCAGCGTACCTACGGACATTTCTACAATCTTGGAAATTTCCTCGTAGGGCAGATCATCATAATACCGCATCATAAATACGAGTTTCTGCTTTTCAGGCAGGCTTTGTATGGCTTTCTGCAGCAATATCTGTATCTCTTCTGCATCTTCTCCGGCATTATCTGCAACGAGATTCTGCATATGGTATTCCGGATCTTCATCCGTTTTCTGCATTTTCTTCAGTTTATTGATCTGCTGCAGCGCTTCATTGGTAGCAATCCTGTACAACCAGGTATACAGCTGGCTATCGTTCTTAAACTGATGAAAATTCTGATAGGCTTTTATAAAAGTTTCCTGCAAAGTATCCTGCGCAAGATCTCCGTCCACGATAATTCTTCTTATGTGCCAGTATAATCTGCTTTGATAGGCATCCATCAGAGCGCGGACCCCTTTTTCCTGAGTCCGTGGATTCTGCATCAAAGAAATAATTTCTGCGTCCTTAATCTTCATAAGATGCTTTCATTGTTTTGGATTACAAAAATAGCTGAAAGTTAAATGAAATCTTCAATTTTCAGTCCAATATCCGAATAAATATCCGGATTCCCTAAACCTACCGGAAAAAATGGCTGTAAAAAACAGGTAACCTGAAGATTGTCAAGCCCCTTCACAGAAGGCAATGCGGAGTCATAAGAACTACCGCCGCTAAATCTTTTTTCCGTTGATTTACCGGTTAGCTGAAATGATGAAATTTTGCGGCTAGGGTAGTGCAGCCCTTTATAAAGTGTTTAATTTTTGTACCTTTCCGGAACCGGGCCGAAAACCTTATCTTTGTTTTATGCAAATTGTAATTATAGGATCCGGAAATGTTGCTTTTCATCTGGCAAAGGCATGTACGCTGAACGGGATCCCCATAGCACAGATTTTCGGAAGAAATGAAAAGGAATTAACCGGTATTTCTTCCGAACTGGATATCCCTTTTTCCACCGATGCGCTTCCGGAGGCAGACGTGTATCTGATCTGCGTTAGTGACAACGCTGTAGAAGAGGTTTCCGGACTTATCAAAGGGAAGGACTGTCTGGTTGCCCATACTTCAGGCTCATTACCCAAAGAAATCCTGAAAGGAGAGTACCGTAAAGCCAGTTTCTATCCGCTGCAGACCTTTTCAAAATCCAAAGAACTGACCTATTCCGGAATCCCCTTTTTCATTGAGGCAGAGCATGATGAGGACCAGAAAAGCCTTATTGAGCTGGCTTCCCGGATCTCCCCGAATGTAATGGAAAGCTCCTTTGAAAAGAGAAAATACATCCACCTGACGGCGGTTTTTGCCTGTAACTTCGTCAACCACCTTTTTGCAAGGGCCAAAGAGATTTCGGATGCACAGAATATCCCGTTTCAATTTTTCCTTCCGCTGATTGATGAAACCGTCGGAAAAATTCATACCCTTGAGCCAAAAGCTGCCCAGACCGGTCCGGCGGTGAGAAATGACCGCAGGATACTGGAACTGCATGAGCAGCTTCTGCAGGATGAAAACCTGGAAATTTATAAAACCTTAAACCATTCTATTCAGAAAATGTATGAGCTATAAAGAAAAGTTAAAAGAGATAAAAGCCTTTGTATTCGATGTGGACGGTGTATTTACGGACGGAAGCGTATATCTGATACCGGGCGGAAACATGTGCCGTGTCATGAACGTGCTGGATGGATATGCCGTAGTAAAAGCCCTCAAAAACAATTACCTCATCGGTGTAATTACCGGAGGAAATGATGAGATGGTAAAACACAGGATCAATTATCTCGGGATTCAGGATTATTATCCTAAATCTCCGGATAAGATGATTGATTTTGAAGATTTCAAAGCAAAATATAACCTCAGCAATGACGAAATCCTGACAATGGGAGACGACATCCCTGACTTTCATATCATGAAAAATTCGGCCATTGCAGCCTGTCCTGAAAATGCCGTCCCGGAAATCAAAGGGGTCGCTGATTATATTTCCCCAAGGAAAGGAGGCAGCGGAGCCGTACGTGATGTCATCGAGCAGGTGATGAAAGTACAGGGAAAATGGCATGATGACAATACCCAATCCGTTTAAATTGTACAGATGAAAATACTACTGGCCTCACAATCCCCGAGAAGGAAAGAGCTCCTCTCCAGTTTAGGATTTGATTTTGAAGTCGTGAAAATCGATTGTGAAGAGATTGTTCCTGAATCTATTGCAACAGCAGAAGCAGCAGCCTACCTTTCGGAACTGAAAGCATCTGCTTTCCGCAATCTCGGAAAAGGTGAAATCCTTCTTACTGCCGATACGGTAGTGGCAATCGATCAGGAGTTCCTCGGTAAACCGGAAGATGAACAGGAAGCCGAAATGATGCTCAGGAAGCTTTCAGGAAAAACGCATCAGGTATATACGGGAATCACCATAAAAACGGCAGAACAAACCATTACACAAACCGATGTAGCCGATGTGGAACTGGATGAGATTTCCGATGACGAGATCCGGTATTACATCCGGAATTTCCGGCCTTTCGATAAAGCCGGAAGTTACGGGATACAGGAGTGGCTGGGCATGGCAAAAATTACCCGGATCAATGGAAGCTTTTATACCATTATGGGACTTCCTACCCATTTGGTTTACAAAATTTTGAA
>NZ_CAJYMO010000203.1 GCF_913776365.1 uncultured Chryseobacterium sp.
CGCCCAGCTTCTGGATTTCATCAACCGTCATTTTAAGGTTTTCTTCATTTCTCCCCGTAATTCCGATGTTGACGCCTTCTGCTGCCAGTGCCAGTGCCACCGCTTTTCCCAATCCTCTTCCGCCGCCGGTAATTACGGCATTTTTTCCGTTGATGTTCATTTTTTATATTTTTTTATTCGCAGATGCAAATTTACGAAAGATGATCGGGAAATACAGTCCTCAGGAGATATGGTGACGATCGATATAATAAATGTGTAAATTTTTGAGGTTGAGATTTAGTTTTAGGTTTAGTTTAAAATTAAACCGATCCAAAAGCGTCCAATTCTAAACTTTCAAGGTTTTGAAAAACTTGAAGGTTTGTCTGTTCAGTTATTAAAAAGTAAAACCGGCCCAAAAGCGGGCCGGTTTCTTTGAAAGTATAGTAAAAAATGAAAAAATCAGGGAATAAGGACCTGGTTCTGTACATCGAATTCTTCCGTTGCGGAGAATTGGTTTCCATACATATCCGTTGCTCTTACCTCAACCTTATGTTTTCCTAAGGAAAGTTTTTTCGGGAATTCTCCTGTCCAGATGTGTTTGGACATTTCCGGATTGGAAGGCCTTCTGCCCGCCAGCATGGTCTGGGTAGTATCCCATTTGAAAACCGACATGGAAAAACCCGGGTCTACGGTTTCGTCGTACTGCATGTCTTCCCATTTGCCACCGTCGATCCTGTATTCCACCTTATCTTTTCTGCTTCCCATAAAGAAGTTGGCCAATACTTTTGCCGAAGTTTTTGAAGGGAACGGAATGATCTTCGGAACGTATAAGTTGATCTGGTAATCTTCCGGTTTTCCGGCCGTTTTGTATTTTACTTTGTATTCGTTATCGCTGAAGCTGATGAAGGAATATCCTTTGGCCGTACCGTCTCTCATGGTAGAGGTCGGTAATCCCAGGTCATCGGAAGTTCCGGACCACCAGTCGCCGCAGGTTGTCCCGACGTTGTATTCGTGAAGGTCTTTGGAACCGTTCCAGCCCGCTTCTTTCCCGTAGAATAATTGCTGCTGAATGTGGGTGTGTGCCGATAATAGCAAAGCATTTTTAAAAGGTGCCAGGAAACCGAACAGTTTCTGACGGTCGGAATTCCTGAAATTATCTTCGTTGGTATGCTCTAAAGGAATGTGGAAAGAAACGACGATCAACTTATTTTTATCCACCAGTTTCAGGTCGTTCTCAATAAATTTCAGCTGGTCTTCACGGAAGCCGCCCCAATAGCCTTTGCCATCGCGTGGATCCGGGTACAGGATATCGTCCAGCACCATAAAGTGAACATTCCCGTAATTAAAGGAATAATTGGCCGGGCCGAAATTGGATTCAAAGGTTTCGTCGGAAAGCATATCTTCCTTTGCATCATAGTTCATATCATGATTCCCCATCACATTGTACCATGGCAGCCCTACTTCCTTCATGATATCCGCATACGGTTTCTGCAGGCTCAGGTTGTCACCCACCAGGTCGCCGAGGCTGATTCCCAGCACGGCATTTTTCTTGGTTCCCTTTACTTCGTTTACGATGGCTCTCCTGAAATAATCCAGCTGCTTTTCCGTGTAAGGCTGCGGATCTCCGAAAACCAGGATATCGAAATTCTTGCTTTCATTCTGCCTGTTTAAGGCAAAGTTTATTTCTTTCGGAAGCGCTCCCGTCGGTGCGGAACCTTTGTACTTGAAATCCGCCGGCGACCCTTTCGGTTTGTACTGATAATAATATTGCGGAAGGTTATTCCCGTTTACGGGCGTCATGTATCCGGAAGGCTTGATCACGAAGATCGTCTGCCCCTCCTGAACCGGCAGGCTGTACCGTCCGTTTTTATCGGTAAGTACGACCTGGGCTCCGTTGGACACTGCTACCCCTTCGATTCCTTTTTCCCTGTTTTCCTTCTTCTGGTTTTTATTAGTGTCTTCATACACATACCCTGAAACGGAAGCCTGTGAGAATGCCATGGCCGAGATGAGCAGGCAGGGCATTAAAAATTGTATGTTCATTTAATTTTGATTAATTTGTTTGTGACTGCCGGTTTTTAACGCTACGTCCGCAAAGGATTTTGTTTAAAACCGTTAATTTTTTTCGTTCTTAAGGGCGTTACCAATCAGCAACTGATTAATGATAATTGCTTAATTTTATTATTTAATTATGGTTTATTCCACCATACTTTTACGTTGATGTTGTCGCCGCCCATCTGCTGTACGGCAGCCTGATAATTGGACGTATTCAATACTCTCGGGTTTGGCGGATACATAAGTCTTGACGGCATGATTCCGTTGTTCAGCAGGCCCCCGTTGTTGGGAAGTACCGGAAAACCGGTTCTTCTTTTTTCAAACCACTGCTGCTGGTCTACGAAGAAGAGCGCGACATATTTCTGAAGCATGATCCTCTCCAGGGTTCCGTTGTACGCCACATTGGCATTGCTGAAATAATTGGACGGCATGGTAGCTCCCCACTGCTCGATCGTTGCCTTGACGCCGTTTTCATAATATGTCTGGGCACTTCCTGAAATAACCCCTTTGAAGGCCAGTTCCGAAAGAATAAACTGCAGCTCGGCATAAGGATAGACCAGGATATTCAGCGGCGCCTTTGACAGGTTCTGGTTCATATTGGAAGGCTGGTAATCAAAAGTGGTCCCGTAGGCATACCCGGAAGGCGCACCTTTATACCCGATGTTGGCATTCGACAGGTTTTTTGCCTGGCTGAAGAACATCGACATCCGCGGATCATTATTCGCCTTTAACGTTTCCACGAAAAAGGCCGAAGCAGCCCTTCCCGTAGTAAAGTCCTGAGGCCTGGTAATCGGCGGAAGAAGCGGGGCTACTCCGGTTACCGCTACTTTGGCCGTTTCAGAGTTGCTCTGAAAGATCGGATAGGTTGTCGGATTGCTGATAATTTCCTGGATCCTGGCCTTTACATTCACCTCGCCGTCTTTGCTCAATATCCTGGTAAGCAGCCTCAGGGATAGTGAGTTGCAGAATTTTTTCCAGTTAAGGATACCGTTGGCATCGCTTTCGGCTTTATAAAAAAGATCAGGGCCGCCCAATGCTTTCGAGGTGACGAAAAGGGAATTGGCCGCCTTCAGGTCATCCAGCAGTTTAACATAAATATCCTGCTGCCGGTCGAATCTCGGCTGGGCGATGCCTTCTTCCAGACTGGAAGCTTCCGAAAACGGTACGTCGCCATAGGTATCGGTAAGATTGGAATAGATCCACGCATTCATCACCATGGAAATCGCCAGATAATTCGGGTCGTTGTCCCTTTCTGCGGCAAATCTCATGTCTTTAAGCTGCTTGATCCATTTGTAGCTGTTGTTCCAGAACCCGGCGCCCGTATTTTCGGTGATGTTGTACCGGCTCAGGGTGTTTCCTTCATTGGGAAAATCCAGGGAAACCTGCATCAGGTCAAAAGTGAAATCATTAGCCCTCATATAGTTAACGGCCGCCATATTGTACTGTACGGGAAGCAACAGTTTTGAGGCTACCGGTTCGCTGCTCCGGCTGTTATCGGTATTCACGTCATCTAGGCTCCTGCTGCAGGATACCGGGATCAGTCCGATGCCTGCAACCAATATGATATGTAAAAACAGTTTTTTCATGTTGTAAGATTTTTAAAATTTAACATTAAGCTGGATCCCTACGGTTCTGGCTGTCGGCAGCTGGCCTATTTCCACACCCGGTGTGATCTGGCTGTCGTTCAAAGTAGCGGCTTCCGGATCGAAGAGCGGGAATTTGGTCCACATCCAGAGGTTACGGCCAAATAAGGCAAGGGTAAGATCATTTATTTTCAGCTGTTCGGTAATGCTTCTCGGGAAGGTATAGGAAATGCGGGCATCCCTCAGCTTGATAAAAGAAGTATCGAAAGTGTTGGTCTCCACATTAGCTCTTCTGTAGTAGTCGGCATAGTAACTGGATAATAAAATGGCTTTGGTATTGGACGAAAATGATCCGTCCGGGTTCTGTACCACACCGTTTCCTACAATCATCCCGTTCGGGTTTTCCCTGCCCATCAGGGTATGCTCCAGTTTTCCCTGTTCGGTCATTTTGTGGTGGGACTGGGAATAGGCCATTCCTTTGTACTGCCCGTCGAAAGAGAAGCTTACCGTAATTCCTTTGTACCTGAACTCGTTCTGGATTCCGGCCCTCCATTCCGGATAGGCATTCCCGATCCGCTTCATCTGGGTAGGTTTTGCCGTCAGTCCGTCCGTTGCATTATAGATTACCTGGCCGTCTGGAGAATACATCAGGCCGTAACCGTACATATCTCCCAGTGATCCACCCACTACAGCATTGAAGTAAACGACTCCTCCTACGCTTCCCATCGTGTAAGGCTCCCCATTGAATTCATCGGGAAGGGAAAGGATCTTATTCCTGTTCATAGACCAGTTGGCATTCACGGCCCATGAGAAGTTCTTGTTTTTCACCGGAAAAGCGTTCAGGGTAACTTCCAGTCCGCGGTTCCTTACTTCCCCGGCATTGATAACCTTACTGCTGAACCCGGTTTCCCAGAGGGTCGGAATTCTTACGATCTGGTCTTTGGAGTTGTTCTGATACGCGGTAAGCGTGTAGCTGAGCCTGTTTTTCAGGATGCTGAAATCCATTCCGGCTTCGATGCTGGTAATCATATTAGGACGGAGACCCGGATTCGGGTATAAGGACGGGGATTCCACCGATCCTACGAAATCACTGTTGTTGTAATATTTAACCAGCTGGTAAGGATCGGAGTCGTTTCCTACCCTGGACCAGGAGGCCCTGAATTTCCAGAAATTGAAGCGGTCTGAAGTCAGGTTAAAGATATCGGAAAGAATGAATGATGTAGCCGCCGAAGGATAAAAATAAGAACGGTTCTCTACCGGAAGCGAGCTGCTCCAGTCGTTCCTCGCGGTGAGATCAAGGAATATTTTATTCTGATAGCTGATCGTGGACAGGGCATAGGTGCTGTTTACCTGGCGGTCGTTCGGTTTGGCAAATCTTGAGATATTCGAAATGGCATTCGGCAGAGAATAGACCCCCGGCCGGAGCAGGCCTTCTGCGATCTGATCATTCATCACATATTCCACGTACCGGATATTTCCGCCTGCAGATGCACTGAAATCAAAGTCGCCGAATTTGTTCTTGTAGGTAAATAATACATCGTTGTTCATGTCCATCAGCTTGATATGCTGTTCCCGGTACATTCCCTGCAGGTAATTGGCAGAACTCCATGGTCTCTTCTGGGTACGGAGTTCATTGGTAAGCTCCATTCCCGAGCGGATCATGACATCAAAGTTTTTGGTAATTTTATAATTGAGGTTTACGTTTCCGGTAATAAAATTTTTATCTACCCCGTTCAGCATTTCGTAAGCGATGAGGTAAGGATTGTCGATAAAGGAACTGAACGGATGGATCTGCTCTACCTGTTCTTTCCCGGCTTTCCAGATCGGCCTGTACCAGGAAAGGTCTACATTCGGATTCTGGAAGATCATGAAATAGGAAATGGACTGGTTGCTGTACCCGGTTGCCGGAAGGTTATCGCTTTTGGTCTTGCTGTAATTGATCTTGATTCCCACTTTCAGTTTTTCGCTGATCTTGTGATCTACAGAAAAAGCGGCAGAGAACCTGTCGAAGCCGGTATTCGGCATCATCCATTCGTTTTTAAGGTAGGTCAGGGAAGACCGGAAAGCAGTATTGTCGTTGGAAGCTTCCAGCGCGATGTTATTGGAAAAAGTAGTGCCGGTTTCCCAGAATCCTTTGATGTTGTCTTTATACGGTCTCCACAACTGGCGCTGAAGACTCTGGCCTTCTACTGAAGGATCATACTGGAAAAAGGACTGTCCGGCAAACCTCGGACCGAAGGCACTGCTGGTAGAGCCGGTATTCACCCCGTCTGCGGAAGCACCGTAAGAATAGTAGAAATTTCCTTTGGCATCTTTCTGAAGCGTCCCCTGGCCGTACTCATACTGGTAATCCGGCCATTTCAGGACCGTATCATAGCTGGAATAGGAATTCAAAGTGATCTGTACTTTCCCTTTCCTGCTTTTCCCGGATTTTGTGGTGATCATGATGGCTCCTCCGGCCCCTCTTGATCCGTACAGTGCCGAGGCAGTGGCACCTTTCAGTACGGTGATGGATTCGATGTCATCCGGATTAATCGTGTTGATGCCGTTTCCGTAATCAATCGGAAGGTCTGCTTTGGAACCGGCTCCGTACGCAGAGAAGCCCGTACCGGTGGTGCTGTTGTTCAACGGGATGCCGTCTACCACAATCAGGGCATTGTTCTGGTCGGGATTCATGGAGATGTCTCCTCTCAGCTTGATAATGGAGCTGCCGAGCGGCCCGGCACCGGCCGTCTGGATCTTCAGTCCCGCCACTTTTCCTTCGAGTGCCTGGGACCAGTTGTTGTTCTGGGTCCTCAGCAGTTCTTCGGATTTAATGGTCTCCGCAACATATCCCAATGATTTGTCCTGCCTTTTAATTCCAAGTGCCGTTACCACTACTTCGTCGATGCTCTTAATGGTATCCCGCCTGGCTTTTTGCTGAGCTGCCATATTGACGCTTACCAATCCTAAAAGCGACAAAATAAACAGCTTCTGTGTCTCTTTACGCATATCCTTTTGTTTGCGCAAAAATAGAACGACATTATGAGTAGCGTTTTAATAAGGTTTTAACATATATTAAAGAATTATTAAACGGTATATTAATTTATGTTTAACAGAAATCAATACCTTTCTGATTAACAGCTGTTTGAAACCATTACCGATTATTAATGCAGTTTACTCATTTTCATTGCCTACCTTTATTGTCTTTTTATGGGAAAATAACAGATACCACTTACCTACCTCACCTGGTATCCGGATCAGGGATAATTTGTATTCAGACAAAAAACAGCCTGTCTTTAGAGGACAGGCTGTTTTCAGTTTTATTGGAATGCCGGTTTATTTATCTTTCAGCTGATCCGGGATATTGGTGGTTACGAAACCGATGTTCTGCTTTTTAAGTTCTTCGAACACATCCGGATCATTTACGGTCCAGGCATTGGTAATCAGCCCCAATGCATTGGCTTCGGCAATCCAGGCCGGGTTTTTCTGGAAGATGCTGTAGTGGTAATCGATCCCGTCCAGCCCTTCTTTCTTAATCTCCTGCGGAGAAAGCTCCCCTTTCAGGTACTGCACTTTAAAGGAAGGGGCCAGCTTTTTGATTTCCTTACAGATGTTCAGGCTGAAGGAAATGAACTCGCACTGGGATTCCAGCTTCATGTCTTTGATCATCTGAATGGTTTTTGCCGTCAGCTCGTTTTCCTTTTCTTTTGTCTTGTCGGGTTTTATTTCCACTATCAGCTTTAATGCCCGGTCTTTTTTCCCTTTATTCAGATAGTCTTTCAGCGTAGGGAAATTCTCACCGTTGGATAGCTTTACCTTTTCAAGATCCCCGAAACTGGTTTCAGAGATCTCCATTTTCGCATGGTGCTCATCATGGTTCACTACCAGAATACCGTCTTTGGTCATCCTGACATCGAATTCTGCGCCGTAAATTTTCAGCTTCTGTGCATTTTCCAATGCTTTGAGTGAATTTTCCGTAGTCGGCGGCTGGGTCTGCCAATAGCCCCTGTGGGCGATAATCCGGGTTTGTGCCTTCATAATAACGGTGCCTGCAATTGCCAACCCTAAGATAAGTTTTTTCATAATATAACTGAATAATTAAATGAAAAGCCATCCGGCTTTATGATAAAGATAAGATTTAATTTTTAATCTGCGTTTCTGCAAAGATATTGCTGATTGTACGGCCCGTGTTTTAAATAGATGTTAACATTGTTTTAAATCCAACCGGCACCGCCGAACGGGTCTATAAAGGCCAGGTATCCGGAAAAAGGGATGGCTGATCACCGCCATTCACAATTTATTCACTTTAGTGTGTATAAAAATACTATATTTGAGGTAAAACTAAAACCCTATTATTTCCATGCACAGGATCATCATTGCCTTATTACTCTTACTTAATCAATTCTCTAAAGGCCAGAATAAGCGTTTTGTCTATGAATATAGTTTCGCTCAGGATTCCACCCATCTTGATACCAGGGAAAAGGAACTTTTGAATTTAGACATCGGAAAAACCGGTTCCAAATTCTATGCTTCTGAAGTTCCTGAACAGGATTCTCTTGTGAAAATCAAAGAGCGGCCCATAGGAAAATATCCTTATCAGGGAATTAAGTTTTTAGAGTTGATCATAAAGAAATACCCGGAATTCACGATCGATTTCTACACCAGCTGCCAGAATTATTATAAGGTCAATATGAATAAAAAATTAAACTGGCAGATTTCTCCGGAGAAAGATCAGTTTCTGGGCATGCCTGTTCAAAAAGCAACGACGGTACTTAATAAAAGGAAATGGACCGTATGGTTCACACCGGATATTCCTATTCAGGATGGCCCCTATTTTTTCCAGGGACTTCCCGGCCTGGTGGTAAAGGCAGAAGATGAGAATAAAGGAATTTCATTTACTTTGGTAGCGATTAAATCATTATCTGCTTTTGATATAAAAGACATTCCTTATTATTTCAGGCTTGACCCTATCAGTATAGATGAAAACGATTTAAGAAAAATTATTAAAAACTATTATGAAAAGCCGGCTCCTATGAAGGCTGGAAATAGTGAAGATGATGTGCACTATTATGACAATTCAGGAAAAGAACTTGCTTGGCCGGAATTCTCCAGAATGATGGAACAAAACAATAAAAATGCCTTGAAGAAAAGAAATAATCTTCTAAGATGGGATATTATAAAATAGGATACCGCACGCTTTCTGTTTTTAGTGTTAAGAATGGCTTCAGCTCAAAGCAGTTCCCGGGTCGTCCAATGCCGTTCACAATGTCGTTAAACCCGATGCTGTTGATAACGGACTACGATAAGCTTCAGTGATCCGAAGAACTTTAGCGTCCTCCGCACTTACCGCAGTTCATACTCTTCCAGCTTACGGTACAATGTGGCAATCCCTATTTCCAGCAGACGGGCGGCCTCGGCCTTGTTGCCTTTGGTATACGCCAGGACTTTCCGGATGTGTTCCTGCTCCAGGGATTTCATGCTCAGGGAATCCTGTATGCCGGTAGAAGGCTGTTCCGGATACCGGGGCAGGCTATCGGTCTCCAGCAGGGGTCCGTTCATCAGGATCAGGCTCCTTTCCACGGTGTTGCGGAGTTCGCGGATATTGCCTTTCCAGTCGTTCTTTTCCAGCATTTTATAATACTCCGGACTTGCCTTGATGCCGGAAAGGTTCAGCTTCCGCGAGAAGACATCGATGAAATTCTGCGTCAGCGCCCTGAGATCTTCTTTCCTTTCGCGGAGTGCGGGAAGGCGGATCTCGAAGATGTTCAGCCGGAAATACAGATCTTCGCGGAAATTCCCGTGCCGGATTTCCTCTTCCAGGTTGCGGTTGGTCGCGGCAATCAGCCTGAAATCCGATTTCGAGACTTTGGTTTCACCCATTTTGATGAATTCTTTCGTTTCCAGCACACGGAGCAGCCTGGCCTGCAGATCAACGGGCATCTCCCCGATTTCATCCAGGAACAGGGTGCCGCCGTTGGCTTCCTCCACCAGTCCCTTTTTGTCTTTTACCGCGCCGGTAAAGGCCCCGGCCTTATGCCCGAAGAGTTCGCTTTCTAGGATTTCCCTGCTGAAAGCGGAGCAGTTGATGGCGACGAAACTGTTTCTATTTCTTTCCCCCGCTTCATGGATGGCATGCGCAAAAACTTCTTTTCCGGTTCCGGTTTCACCGGTCAGCAGCACCGTAGCATCAGTAAGGGCAACCCTTTCCGCCAGTTTTTTAGCCTGCAGGATGAGCGGTGAACTTCCGATGACCGAACCGAAGCCTTTCGGCATTGCGCTTTTCTGTATTTTTTTTGAAGAATTGTCTTTTGCCTTTTCCAGTGCCCTGTATACCAGCGGGATGATTTTGTCATTGTCATCGCCCTTCACCAGATAATCATAAGCCCCGTTTTTCATGGCCTGTACGGCATCCGTAATATTTCCGAAGGCGGTCATCAGAATGATTTCCAGGTGGGGATATTTCGCTTTTATGGATTTCACCAGGTCAACCCCGAATGCATCCGGAAGCCGTACGTCACTCAGCACCACATCAAATTCATGATGTTCCAGCATCGTCAGGGCCGAACGTGCGGTGGAAGCCTCTTTTATATTGAATCCTTCCTGGCTAAGGATCATTCCCAGCAGTTTCAGGAGCTTGATTTCATCATCAATGATCAGTATATTTCCGGACATGGCGGTATTTTTGGAAAACTGATGCAAACTTATTGAATTTATCCGGAAGCTGCGATAAAATGCCGGTGTTTGTGACAGGGATAAAGGGAATTGTAATGCTGTACCCGGAATAAAAGAACAGACCATCCTACCGGTCCCTGAAAAAAGAAATCAAAAGGTTTATGCATTTCCGGATACTGGCTTTTAATCCAATTAATATCATTAATTTAGCCGAAACTAATTGATTCATACTTTATGGGAAAAATATACGCTATTCTATGGCTGATGTTGCTTTCTTTTTCAGGTTTCAACAGCCTTTACGCACAAAATAAATATGTACAGGATCCTGCTTTCAATGCAGCTTTCCAGACCAATAAACTCTTTATCGACGGAAAAATGGGGATCGATTTCAGTGTTCCCCAGCCGGACGGTAAAATCCTCGTAATCTACAGGACCTATGGCATTGTGGTGGGCGGGGAATCCTATAATATGGTTAGGATCAATCCTGACAATACTGCTGATACAGGCTTTACCACGGCAGCTTTTGATAAAGAAGTAAAGAGTGTGGTGCTGCAGCCTGACGGCAAAATAATCATTGCCGGTGCTTTCAATCTCCACAATAATGCTGCTGCCAATTATATCATAAGGCTGAATACGGACGGAAGCAGGGATACGACCTTCAATCCCGGGACGTTTGCTTTTCAGCAGAACGTAGTGAAGAAGATATTGAGAAAAGTTGTCCTGCAGGCTGACGGAAAAATCCTGGTAGCCGGGAATATTTCCGCCTATGCAGGGATGGCTCACAATTCAATGGTAAGGCTGAATCCTGATGGTTCTACCGATACTTCATTTCATGCAAGCACACAGTTCCAAAGCGATTTTTATTATTTCGATTTGCAGCCGAACGGAAAGATCGTGGCAGTAGATTCCGACTCCTATCCAATAAGGCTTAACTCCGATGGCAGCAATGATCCGTCATTCCATGTATATACTCCCGGCACCTTCAGTAAAATCCGGAATCTTACCATCCGGAATGACGGCAAGATCTATCTGGCAGGAAAGGGCACTTTTTTTTCAGGGACACAATACCTGGTCCGCCTGAATGCCGACGGATATTATGACAATACATTTTCAACGAATTCATTTTATCTGAACTTCCCTCCGGATTCCACCTCAAACGGCGTATATGCGCTCCTCGTTCAACCGGACGGGAAGCTCCTCGTAGGAGGTAACTTTTCAAGCTACGGCGGACAGCCTGTTGCAGGTATCATGCGGCTGAACGATGATGCTACCCTGGATACCACTTTTCAAGGGAAAGTCACCCATTTGATCAACGGCTATTCCTATCAGGATCATATAGACCACCTGAGCTTCCACCCGAGTGGCAATGTAATCGCCTCCGGCTCCATCAAATATTATAATCAGGATTATGCAGGCAATATTGTGATGTTCAACCCGTCCAGCGGCAGCAGGATCACGTCTTTCCAGAATATCTGCAAAGGATTTGACAAGGCTGCGGAAAGAATATTCATCCAGCCGGACGGTAAGATTATCGTTACAGGCTGGTTCCATTCATATAATGGTGTGGCAACGGATAAAATCGTGCGTCTGAACCCGGACGGATCTGTCGACACCAGCTTTGCATTCCCTACCAGCACCTACTTTTATGCCCAATCTGTTCCGAAGGAAATCAAGTTTTCGGCAGATGGTAAAATTTTCCTGGGAACCTACGGAAGCATAGGGACAGATGAATCCAGAGGGGCACTTCTGAGATTAAATTCCAACGGAAGCCTGGACAGCTCTTATTTCAGTACCGTCGGAAACGATATCGGACTGGTGGGAAGCCTACTGGGAAATAATTTCATCCTCTTTAACGACGGAAGGGTTCTCACGCCTAAAATGATCGGATATTTAAGCAACAGTACGGGATTTGTGAGCATTACCAAGATTTTATCTTTACTGAATGCGGACGGAACGCTTAATACCACCGGTAACTACACAGATCCGTATCTGGGATACGTCTCAAAAATGAAGCTGTTGCCGGATGGGAAAGTCCTGGTTACAGGTTCCGATTCGGGAAGCGGCAATGCCACCATCAAAAGGATGCTGACCAACGGACAGGTAGACAATACATTTACCACCGTTACTTCACAACCGAGCATCTGGGATATCTTCCCCGCGGCAAACGGTAAAATTTATGCAGTTTCCAATTTATTGTCCGGTCATACGCTGATGCGTTTCAATACAGACGGAACCCTCGATAATACATTTGTCATACAGACTTTTAATGACGGGATGGCTACCCAATATGCGGCTCTGGAGTTTGAAAACAACGGAAAATTCTTTACAGGGCAGCCGGAAGCCGCCAACCCGAAAAGACTCACAAGACATAATGAGAACGGAACTTACGATACCACCTTTGATATCGGTACCGGATTCCAGTCTTATACAGGAAGGTTCTATACCGATGTTGTGGCTGATATCAAAAAACAGGGGACCGGCATTCTGGTGGCAGGAGCTTTAAGAAGCTTCGACGGCCAGCCGGTCAATGGTCTTGCAAGGCTTGTCCCTCAGGAAACCCTGGATGCTAAAGAACAATATCGATCCGTAAAAGACATACTGATCCATCCCAATCCTACCACAGGAATTCTTCATGTCAAAGCTGAAGGATACAGCCGGTATGAAGTAACGGATGCTGCCGGAAGAACTGTTGTACGTTCAGCCAAAGTACAACCGGTTATCGATGTTTCGCATCTTGCAGCAGGCCTCTATTACCTGATCCTGAAAGGCGAAAAAGAAACATCAGTACAGAAATTCATCAAAAAGCAGAATTAAACGGGAAGTCGGAAAATATGGCGACTGACGGCATTACCAGAATGCTGTATAGGAAAATCCTGCCCGGTTCATGATGGGTGGAATAATCCTGTTTTACCGTAATATAAGAACGGATTTCCCTCTCAGGTCCTGCCGGCAATACAGTTTGCATGTATTTCGTCCCTGCCCATATACTTTTCGTTGAGAAGCTGCTGTTACGTTTCATGATCACTCAAACTTCGTATTTTTATTTTTAAAAGTCAGACCATTCAGATGCGTGCAGAAATTAGGGAACACATGCTTAATCATTCATCTATTTCCTTATCATACCCGGAATCTATCGTAAAACAAAACGTTATGGAAATCAGTAAAAATAAAGGGCTGTGCGGTTTTCAGCCCTACGAATTCAGAAGCCTGCTGGAAGGAAATACATTGGTTACCGGATATACCTATAAAAACAGAAAAATAAAAGACCTTCTTATCAGTGATGGTGAAGATTATATCTATGAGGATGACGATGTGATTCTTTATACTCCAACGGAAATTACAGAGGATGCCCTGTTTTCGTTTATCATTAAAAAAAAGTTCCTGGTTTATGAAAACAACACTTTTTATTTTTATACAAATTTCAACCTGGACCAATCGGGAAATGATATCGATGTGATTATGATCCAGGCACAGTTGAAAAACAATGAAAATGAATGTTTTACCTGGATAGACGCCACTATCGATTACACGATTCAAACACTGCAAACACTTTCCGGAGAAAAATCACATCAATATTATCCTGAGGAGCTGGCATTTTACCTTTCCGGATATTACGGATTCAATACATTCAATAACAAGATGTTGCTGCGGAAGCTGATAAGCATTGCTGAAGTAAAAGATGTACCATCAAATGCGATGACCGGCAAATTATTTTTATAATGCCGGTTACTGTATTCGAAATCTTAAAATCATATCCGTATAATCCATCAAGTAGCTACAAGTGCCATACCCGTACAATTCAAAAGCAGTCTTTTCCGGCGGTGCTTGCTCTAACCCCGCATCCCGGAAAAAATTACTGCTGAAAATAAATATCATTATTGAATACACAGGTACCGGGCAGCCCTTTGCGGATTTATTTTTATATGTTGGATGGAAAGATAGAAAGGTGTATGCTATGTGAATTCCATAGCATCTTATTTATTTTCATCAAAGATATAAATAACATAAGTCCGAAGCAGAGATCAGGTGAAAAGATGGAATGCCGGAATTTACTTCTGCCGATATTGCTGTAAAAATTCTTATATAAAAATTATCTCTTCATCTTTTGTAAAGAATACTTCTGTTTAAAAATCCCTGATCTGCTTTCTGCTTTGAAGTTTAATTATTTGAATCTAATATATTAATAATCAATTAAATAAAATAATAAAAAAACATTACCTTATGATCCCCAGAACCAGAACCGTAAATTCTGTATAGAATTTCACTATTGACGAAATTATCCGGACAGTGCGGTACGGCAGGAATAGTATGAACAGATGCTGTAATAAAAAAACCTGTATAAAACAGGTTTTTTTAATATATCGGTGACCAGTTACTCTTTAATAAATTTTTTAGCCATATTATTCTTTCCGCCGGTTACATGTAAAAAATAAACACCCTTTTCAAGATGACCCGTACCGATTCTGGTGGTAAGCCCGTCCAGTTTCTGAATATGGATTACTCTTCCCGAAACATCGGTAATCGTAGCTTCCATAGCAGGTGTAAAATAATCAAGTTTTAAGGTAATATGGTCTTTTGCAGGATTGGGAAAAATATTAACGGAGAGTTCTTTCATCACTTCGTCGGTGGCCAGATTATTTTCCGGAGCAAGCTTTACAATCCAGACATCACTGCTTCCATGATTTCCCGTTACATCACCATTGTTCGAATCAGAACTTCCGGCGATGACATATCCTCCGTCTGTTGTCTGGACAACGTCATAGGCATTATCAATTCCGGATCCTCCCAGGCATTTCTGCCATTGAATGTTTCCTGCAGGGCTTAATTTTACAGCCCAGTAATCATACGAAAAAAGTGTGCCGGAAGCGGGATGATGTCCTATTACCTGGCCATCAGTAGAGGAAGCGCTTCCTAACACCAGATATCCGCCGTCGGCAGCCTGGATGACAGAAGAAGCCAGATCCTGTTTGCTTCCTCCCAATGCTTTTTGCCATTGGATATTGCCGTCGGCATTTAATTTTGTGACCCAATAGTCGGTTCCGTCATGATTACCGGATACATCGCCGTCGTTGGAAGAAGAGTGCCCGGCTACTATAAAACCGCCGTCTGAAGTTTTAACAAGAGACGTTGCCAACTCCTGAAATGAACCGCCTAAGGATTTTTTCCAGTAGATGACACCTCCGTCAGAATTCAATTTCAGAATCCAGTAATCTTTTCCTCCGTGGCTCCCCGTTACATCGCCGCTGTCGCCTTCCGCATATCCGGCCACCACATATCCTCCGTCCGATGTCTGCACAACAGAGGCAGCCCTGTCGTCGCCTGTTCCGCCTAATGATTTTTTCCACTGGATATTACCATTAGCATCGATTTTTACGATCCAATAATCAACATAGCCTTTATTTCCTGCTACATCACCATTGATGGAAGTAGAGCTTCCGGCAAATACATATCCGCCGTCCGTTGTAGGGATTATACTATTAATGACGTCAGAACCTGTTCCTCCAAAAGACTTCTGCCAGTACAGGATTCCGGCATCCTGATTTAACCTGGCGATCCAGCCATCTGCATTCCCATGGTTTCCGGTTACATCGCTATTGTTGGAACTGGAAACTCCTGCAACGGTATAGCCTCCATCCGCAAGCTGAATGATGGATGTTGCAAAGTCATTTCCGGTTCCGCCCAGAGATTTTTGCCACTGCAGGTTGCCCATTGCATTAAGCTTTAAAAGCCAGTAGTCTGAATTTCCATGATTTCCCGTAACATTTCCGTTATTCGAATTGGAGCTGCCTGCGATCATGAAACCTCCGTCTGCTGTCTGAATGATGGAACTGGCATATTCATCAGCTGTTCCTCCGAAAGATCTTTGCCATTCTATGGCAGGAGCCTGTGCTTTTAAAACTGTGGCAAAGAAGATACCTGCAAAAGACAGGCTTATAAGGTAGTTGAGTTTCATAGTTCTTTTTATTAATTAAGGATGCAAAGATATTATTTTATACCCAGATATAGCACCGGCAAATAAGTTTGAAGCATTATAAATGTAAACAGACTTTTCCATCTTAATTAAACAATTAAACTCTAACCCCATAAACAAATTGATAATTATACTGTTATCCTTCAACATCAGTTTATTTAAATAATATTTTCCGGAAATGTAAAAATAGATTTTATCTAGAACAGGTATTCAATATGCAACAGTTTTAATATGAAACGTAACTATTCAGAATAGGAATTCTCTCCGGTGTTGCAGTGATTGGGATCAGGATTATTTGCTTCACCTTGAAAAGTCCGTGTATGGTAAATCACTTTACCATGTGAAAAACACAGCAGGCTTATTTACAGATCGCCTATTACGGGTAATTCCAATATTTCCCATGTTAAAAAAACAGTATACATACAAAATCCCCTGTCATCTGACCGGGGATTAAAAATTAATAATCAGTATACTCAAATATACATGAATGAATGCAAATATATAAATATTTTTTCTGCTGCATCGTATTCTTCCAACTAAAACCGTTGTTTTTACCTCATAAAAATCCCGGCCTCTGAGCCGGGATTTTACCGTTGTATTTACTGGGGGGCCCAGAAGGACCATCTTTCGCCGTTGAATACGGCGAGTCTCTTGGCTCCGGTCCTGTTGACATAGACCATCATTCCCGGGGAAGGGCTCGGGATGTTGCTCACATCCGTAACGGTGGGCAGCACCATGGCCCTGGTAGCCGATTCCAGCACTACCGCTCCGGCGGCTGAGGTGGAAGCGGCCCCGATGATTACTTTCCCACCGGCAGTCTCCGCCACCGAAGGCTGGGTGGCCATTACGGAAGTGATGTTCCCGTTTTGCCCGCTCATATCGATCCATGCCGAACCGTTGTAATACCGTACCCTTGCCTGGGCTGCATTCACGGCGTCCAGTATCAGGGTGCCCTCTGCCGGGGCGGTGGGAAGGGTCCTTACATAGGGCAGGATGATCCCTTTGTTGTTGGTGTTGGCAAATTCCAGCAGTACGCTGGTTTTATTGGCCGCAGTACCCGTGGCATCTCCCATGATGACCTGTGAAAATGCAGAGGCTGAAAAAGCGACTAAGGCTGCGGTTACTATTTTTCCTGTTTTCATTTTTCTGATTTTTTTTAATTAAGGGCATGACGGGACTGAGAAACATCTCCAGGCGCCATCCGAATAGATCTTTAAGCATCTTGCCGTGGTATCGAACACCATCATCCCTTCCTGCGGGGTGGTGATGCCGGGCAGGTTGGCCGTGGCCACCCTGGTAGGGACAAACCCCTGGGTATTGGACTCGATCACGGCGTGGGCAGACTTGCGGGCCATTGGCCAGTTCCCGTTGGCTGCACCTGCATTTTTCTGAAGGGTGATCCCAAGGCGGGTGTCAATTCCGGCAGTGGCCGTATTGGCAGGGTTATAACATACCGACTGGGTATTGGTATCGGTGGCCGTATTGTTGGCCGTATTGGGATCCGTGCTGTTGGCAGGAGAGGTTACGGTGGCGGTACCGGCCAGGTTTCCGGTATAGGTCACCGGGATGCTGATGGTAACGGTATAGGTAACGGTGCCGTTTACCGGCAGGTTCACCGTATCGGCGAGGCCGCCGGTCTGTGTTCCGGTCACCGTAGTGACGGCGCCGCCGGCAGCAACTGCCGAATAAGTGACGCTGGAAGCCGGGATCCCGGAAGGGACGGGAAAGGATACTGCTGCGCCCTGCACCCCGAAAGGCCCGTTATTTCCTGCCACCACGGTGTAGGTCAGCGTAGTTCCCGGTGCATAGGTCGTTACCCCGTCGGTAACGGTGGCATACAGATCGGCGCTGAAGGCAATGGGAGCCGTAACGCAGTGCGCCCCGTCGTTGGAAGAGCTGGCAGGCGATGAGGAGATCAGCGTCCGCTGGCCGTTAGTAAGGTTGAACTGGTAGAACCCGCCGGTGTTCAGCGAGCCGTACAATTCTCCGGTGGAGGAAGCGAACATGGCCCCGAACGGGGTTACCGTACTGTTGTTTCCGATGAAGGTAACGGTAGCCGGGGAAGTGGTAAGGTCTATCGAGAGCAGCCTGCCGTCGGTATCGGAGGAGACGCTGTAGAGCCTGGCATCAGCGGTCCTGTAGGCCAGATCGGAGATATTGATGGCCTGGGAAAGGCTCAGCGCAGTGGCGCTCATCGTGGCGAGATTCACCCGGTAGAGGGTTGCATTGGAACCGGACTGTTTCACATAATAATTTCCGGAGGAATCGAATTCCCCCACGTTGAAGGTAACCCCTGTAGGAAGCCCGGAGACTGCGCCCATAAGGGTAAAAGTCCCTGAAGCATTGATCCTGACGATCGTGTTCCCGCCGTCCACCGTTCCGTACATCAGCCCGTCCACAGGATTGATCCCGATGGAGTTGATGCTGCTGGTATAGGTTGCTACGGCAGGATAGGTGAAAGGATTGGCTGCCGTATTGACCCTGTAGAGGGTATTTCCCTGGGAGATGTACATATTGGCGTTACACCCGAAAGAGGATTCGACGTTGGCCGTTACGGCGCAGGTGGTGGAAGAGTTGCCCAAGGTAAGGGTTACGGTTTTCTGTCCGGCCGCACCGGTGCCGTTGTAGGTTACCGGGACATCCACAAAGGTGGTCCCGGAAGCAATGGTAACGGTTTGCGAAGTGGTGGCAAAATCGGTACCGGATACATTGATGGTGTAGGTGCCCGGTCCGTAGACATTGGATAT
>NZ_CAJYMO010000204.1 GCF_913776365.1 uncultured Chryseobacterium sp.
GGCAGACCTCAACGGCGATACTTTTTTCCCGCAGATCGATGAGAAAGTGTGGAAAAAAATAAGCGAGACCTGTTTTGAAAAAGATGAAAAGCATGCCTATGATTTCTGTTTCCGGACGTATGAGAGAATACAAAATTCAGAGGAGTAAGGCTGAAATCAGAACGTTAAATTTATTATCTTTGCACTTCTAAAATTTACGAATGAATAAATACATAAAAATTGCCGTTGCTGCTGTCCTGATCCTGCTGGGGCTTTATATGATGATCTTTACGAGAAGCCTCGGATGGGGAATCGTGGTGTTCCTGCTGGCAGCATTCCCGATCCTGCTGTTCTTCAAAAACGAATACATCCTGCTGGCCTTCTGGCAGCTGAGAAAGCAGAATATGGAAAAAGCCGGCGTATGGCTGCAGAACATCAGGGATTACCGCGCCCAGCTCCATAAGTCACAATACGGGTATTACCATTACCTCACCGGGCTTACCCAGGCACAGGAGCACCCTTCCAAAGTAGAGCCGTTCATGAAAAAAGCATTGGAATACGGACTGAATATGAAACACGACCGGGCGATGGCTACCCTGAACCTGGCTGCCGCAGCCATTTCCAAAGGAAGAAGACAGGAAGGCCAGAAACTGCTGGAAGAAGCCAAGAGACTGGACAGCGCCGGAATGATGACCGACCAGATCAAGATGATGAAGGACCAGATGAAAATGCCGACCATGCAGAAGCATATGCACAACCCCAATATGAGAAACAGGGGGAAATTCTAAAAAAGACAATCCGTTATACATAAAAAGCATCTGATTTTCCAGGTGCTTTTTGTTTGTCCGGACATCAGCATAACAGGTTGTAATCGCAGGATTCCCCTTATGACACCGGATTGATATAAGGAGCTTATTCCCGCTATCCGCTGTATCTTTTTCTTTTCCTGGCTTTATCCCTTGCAAAGAAAAAGGATGCCGCTGCTATCGGGGCTATCAAACCTCATAGGTTTCCAAAACCTATGAGGTTTAAAAAGGTAAAATCAAATCATCTGTCTTTCAGGTTTTCTGGCGGGTGAAATCCAATGGCGGAGCCCGTTCGGTGCACGCTACATCTCAGAATTATTCTCGTACCCGTAAAATTTCGGGATCTGCCAGTGGTATTTTACAGCGAGGGTCCTGATGCTTACGATCAGCAGGATGGTGAAAATCTGTACGATGGTATACGTCAGACCGGTAAATTTCGTCAGCAGGAGAAAAGCGGAGCCTCCTACGATACATGCCGTAGCATAGATTTCCTTCCGGAAAATCAGCGGGATCCGGTTCAGCAGGATGTCGCGGATGATTCCCCCGAAGCAGCCCGTAATGGTTCCCAGGCCGATACAGATCAGCGGGTGGATGCCTGCATGCAGTCCTTTCTGGACGCCGATAATCGTGAACAGTCCCAACCCGAAGCTGTCGAAAATAAAAAGGGTGACCCGGAAGTTTTTTTCAAAGGACTTGAAAATCATCGTAAAGATGCTGGTGAGGATAATCAGGCTGCAGGTCAGCAGGTCATACATCCAGAATACCGGGATATCCAGGAGCAGGTCCCGTACCGTTCCTCCGCCGACAGAGGTAACAAAGGCAATGATCAGTACCCCGAACGGATCCAGCCGTTTCTGCATCGCCGCAAAGCTTCCCGACATCGAAAACGATATCGTCCCAAGGACTTCTATGGCAAAGTTGAACTGTTCGTGCATTTTTAATGAATGATTAGTAATGGGTAATGGGTAATGGGTAATGGGTAATGGGTAATGGGTAATGGGTAATAGGTAATAAATAGGTAATAGGTAATGGGTAATAAGGCTGGTCTTTATATATTTTGAGATAATTTAAATTTATATGAAGTCATCACCTTTACCAATTCATCACATTCCTTCTTTAAGCGGATGATTTTTCATAATTTAAATACTCAAGTTCTTCAGTAAGTTCAAGCCAGAATTGGGTTTCATCAATCTCTTCAACAACAATACATATTTTGGCAAACTTTTCTTTTTCAGACCTTGCCCTGCAAGCCGCTCTGTAATTGGCAGCAACAGAAGTCGAAGATCTGATGATTTGCTTTCTGATTACTGAAAGGTCATCCGAATAAGGTAGGGGAGACAAAGATCTGATTATGGCAATAGAAAACTGCTTGGTCCTGTCTCTGAATAATTGATTAAAATCCATACATTAAAATTACTCATTACCCATTACTCATTACTGATTACTCATTTCTCTACCCTCACCGAGTCCGGTACCAGCAGTTCATATTCGCCGCCATGGTTCAGGATTTCCCGTACAATGCTGCTGCTGATAAACGATTTCCCCGAAGAGGTAAGGAGAAAGACGGTCTCCAGTTTTTTATGGGCCAGTGTCCGGTTGGTATGGGCAATGGCTTTTTCAAACTCGAAATCGGCAGGGTTTCTCAGCCCGCGTATAATGTACTGGGCATCTTTTTCAAAGCAGTAGTCGACAGTCAGGCCCTCAAAATAGTCCACTTCCACGTTGGGGAATTCCGCGACGGAGTTCTGGATGAATTCCATTCTCTTCTCCAGCGGGAACATGTATTTCTTCTGGGAATTCTGCCCGATGGCGATGATCAGCTTATCGAAAAGCGGGGCGGCCCTCTCGATAATATCGTAATGGCCTAAGGTAATAGGATCGAAGGAACCCGGGAAAACAGCAATTTTCATGCGTATACAAGTTATAAGTTATGAATGATGAATGATGAGGTAAAAACACATAGTTATAAACTTCTGCCTTCCAGCCTCAGCCTTCCATCCTTTTAATTTTTATGTAAGGCTTTCTCAACCTCGTTTCCGCAGAGGTCGGTAATGGAAATCCCGTAAATCGTTGCCTGCTGCGGAAGGATGCTGGCAGGGGAAAAACCGGGATTGGTATTCATTTCCAGCATATACGGAATCCCGTCCATTAAAATAAATTCACTCCTTGAAAAACCGCTCATGCCCAATGAATTGTAGGCTCTCCTGGCAATTTCTTCCACCCGGATGCGGGTTTCTTCGTCAATCCTTGCGGGGGTGATCTCTTCGGATGCCCCTTCGTATTTGGCTTCGTAATCGAAAAACTCATTCTGCGGAACAATCTCTGTAATGCCCAGGACAAGGGTTTCGCCTTTATAGTCCAGTACGCCTACGGAAACCTCCATGCCATCCAGGAAGCTTTCGATCAGGATTTCATCATCTTCTGCGAAGGCAAGCGCAGCAGCAGCCATCAGTGCGGATTTTTCCTTCACCTTCGAAATTCCCAGAGAAGAACCGGACTGGTTCGGTTTCACAAAAACCGGAAGCCCGAGCTGTTCAATAATGCCATCGGTATCAATGTTCTCGCCTTTTCTGAGGTAGATGCTTTTTGCGGAAGGAATGCCGTATTTCGAGAGGACGGCCAGGGTGTCCTTTTTGTTGAAGGTAAGGGCACTCTGGTAAAAACCGCATCCGGTATATCGCTGGCCTATGGTATCCCAGTAGGCCTGGAGCAGGCCGTTTTCACCCGGCGTCCCGTGGATGGTATTGAAACAGACATCGAACCTCAGGGGTGCCCCGTTGTCCCGCGGTACGGAAAAGTCACCTTTGCTGACAGGATGCTTCTGATTGTTTTCATCCAGCAAATACCATTCGTCTTTCAGGATTACCACCTTATGTACTTCGTACAGGTTTCTGTCCAGGGAATCATAAATCAACTGCCCGCTTTTTAATGATACAACATATTCGTCTGAATAGCCTCCCATTACTACGGCAATACTTTTTTTGCTCATAACCATATAGTATCAAGTAGGGCAAATGTACTGATTTTCTCTCATGGATAAACGCCTCCCCGGAAATTTTACGGACGAAAATGAAATCTGTTAAATAAAAAGCGCATTCTAAAATTATTAGCTATCTTTGCGGTCTAATTATAGTAATTTTAAGTATGCTTAAATCACTTTTCAATTGGAAAGTTTTACTGAACTTAGCAGTCGCCATCGGCGTTTTCGTGGGTTTGGTCTGGCTGACGTTCCGTTGGCTGGAATACCACACCAATCATGGTCAGGAAATCCCCGTTCCCAATATCGTTAATAAATCCGTATATGAAGCCATCCGTATCTTAGATGATTCCGGGCTGGAATATGAAGTGGACAGCCCTCAGTACAATCCCAAGTACAGGCCGTTCCAGGTACTGCAGGTATACCCTGCACCGGGGTCTCGCGTAAAAGACGGCAGGGCCATCCTGCTGAAAGTAAACCCGCGAACCTGGGCTAAGGTAGAGGTTCCGGATGTCATCAATAAATATTCAGGGCTGGCCTTCCAGCGGCTGGAACAGGTGGGGCTGAAAGTGGGAGATACGATTTACGAGCCGAGCATCCAGAAAGATGCCGTGCTGAGAATCCTCTATAAAGGAAATCCTGTACAGCCGAAAACAAAGGTCCCGAGATTCTCGATAGTGGACGTGGTCATCGGATCCGGCCCGCTGAGAAATATCTCTATTCCTAATGTGGTAGGATTAACCGTAAAAGAGGCGAGAACCGTAATTGCACGCAGCATGTTCGAAGTGGGCGTAGTGGACCACGAGGACGGAAGCAAAGACGAATCCGATATTATTTATTACCAGGATCCGGCAGCCGGAGACGTAAGGGACCAGGGTATGCAGATCGATCTCTGGGCCAGTAAAAAGACGCCGGCTGAACTGAGAAACAAGATCGAGGAACTGAACTCCGTGTACCGGATGAAAGTGGATACCGGATTGCCGCCGGTACAGTACCAGGAAATCCCTGCCCGTCAGGAACCTGCCTATGAAACACCGCCGCCGGTTCAGGCGCCGCGAAGGGAAAATACAGCCCCTTCGGAACCCGCCCGGACAACGGAACCGCCGAGGACTTCTTCTTCTTCTTCTTCTTCTTCGAGACCTGCCGTTTCAGGAGGTGAAGCCACCCGGAACAGAACCCCTGCATCCGGTACGGCGGGAACTTCAGGCAGCAGCCCGTCTTCCGGTACGGCAAAGACTGCAGCACCGGCACCGCAGAAACCTGCAGAAAAGGCGAAAGCCAGAAAAGTAGTGGTGGAATAAAACAAGCAATACAAACCATAAAAATTACAGGCTTCGACTTCTCATTGTTGAAGCCTTTTGCATAAAAGACCAAATGGATCATGACAGAAGATAATGAAGATTTTTTAGAAGAGGAATTATCTGCTTTCGGCAGCCCGGATTCCCTTGATCTGGATGAGGAAAACAAAGGGTTGTATGAGCACCTCAATATCAGGGTGGACAAAAATCAGGAACCTCTGAGGATCGACAAGTTCCTGCAGATCTTCCGCCAGAATTCCTCGAGAAACAAGATTTCACAGACCTGCAGGGCAGGGAATGTAGTGGTCAACGGAAATGTGGTAAAACAGAACTACCGCGTAAAACCGGGAGACCAGATCTCCGTTCTGCTGGCCCACCCTCCAAGGGAAAATGTAATTATCCCGCAGGATATTCCCATTACCATCGTATACGAAGACGACGATCTTATCGTTGTAGATAAAGAGCCGGGCATGGTAGTTCATCCCGGATTCGGAAACTGGGACGGTACGCTGGTCAATGCTCTGGCCTACCATTTTGAACAGAACGGGGCCAAATCTGACCTGGACAGGGTAGGACTGGTCCACAGGATCGATAAGGATACTTCCGGGCTGCTGGTGATTGCCAAAACCGAATTTGCCCTGAGCTTCCTGGCCAAACAATTCTTTGACCGGAAAACAAAGAGGCTGTACTGGGCTTTTGTCTGGGGCAACGTACAGGACGATGAAGGCACCATACGCGGCCATATCGGGCGTCACCCTAAAAACAGGATGCAGATGCATACCTATGAGGACGGCAGCCAGGGAAAGCATGCCGTAACGCATTACAAAGTGCTGGAACGGTTCAGGTATATGACCTGGGTGGAGTGCAAACTGGAAACTGGAAGGACCCATCAGATCCGGGCCCACTTCAAACACATCGGCCACACCCTGTTCAATGATGAAAGGTATGAAGGGCACACGCCTCTCCGGGGAGTGAATCTTCCTAAGTATAAGCAGTTTATCAAAAACGTATTTGAAATTCTGCCCAGACATGCCCTGCATGCGCATACTTTAGGATTTATACATCCCACTACCAGGAAAGAATTATATTTTGAAAGCCCAATGCCAAAAGATATGGCGGATGCTGTAAAAAAATGGAGAAATTATTTAGAAAACTAAAAATATATTGAGAATTTTTTTATATTTGTTGAATTGAAATCAAGATTTGTTATGAGAAAACTATATGCTATCGTAT
>NZ_CAJYMO010000205.1 GCF_913776365.1 uncultured Chryseobacterium sp.
AGAAAATATCAACCGGACAATTTTTAATTATGCCAATTTCCTGTCAGCAGAATGGAAGCTGAATGATCAGCTTTCTCTGCGCCCCGGAGCAAGGCTGGCTTTAAGTGATCAGTTCGATTCGCAGTTCAATTATTCTTTTACTGCAAAATATAATTTTTCTGAAAAGTCTGATCTGAGAGGTGTCTTCGGTTCTGCAAACAGATTTCCGACTTATACTGAACTGTACACCTATCTGGTGGATAATAACCATGATATCCGGGGAAATGCGGATCTTACTCCTGAAACCGGATATTCCACTGGCCTTTTCTGGGATTACAATCCTGCCACTGCCGGGCAATGGAAGTTCAATCTCAGCTTTTCGGGAATGTATCTGCAGGTGAAGGACCGTATCGAAAGCGTTATTACGAACCCGAGTCCGCTGCAATACACCTATGTTAATGTAGATGATTATAAATCAGTGCTTTTGGGCGGGAGCCTGAATATAAGAAAAGACAACTTATCTATAAATACCGGAATCTCCGCTATGGGAATTTCAAGGGTAATGAATACCGGAAAACTAACCTCTCCGGATGATTACAATTTTTATGTGGAAGCCAATCTCGCTGCTAATTACACCTTTGCAAAAACGAACACGCTTCTTGCCCTGTATTACAAATATACCGGCAAAAACCGGCAATACGTCCATCGTAGCAATTCATCGGATCCCCTTGATGCGGGAGAGTATGTCCTGGGTGAAATTGATGCATTCAATATGCTGAATTTTACCGTTTCCCAGCCTTTTTTCAATAATCATTTTGAAATAAGCCTTGGAATCAAAAATATCTTTGATGTATCCTCCATCAGGAATACTACTGCTGTAGGGGACGGCCATAATGCAGGGGACAACAATCAGAATCTTTTCTACGGAAGAAGCTATTTCGCGAGATTAAATTATAATTTTTAATAATAAAAACAATGAAAAAAATACTTTTTACGCTTTTAGTAGGTGCTTTATTCATTACCCAGTCCTGTATCAATGATAATGAAGAAGCAGTAGCGGTACCAGGAGTCCAGGGATCCATAACAGACCCGAATGTAGGAGGACCGACACAGCCTAATCAGATATGGATTGATCTGAGCGACGTAGACAGTGATAACAGGCCCAAACAGACTGTTACCAGAAGAACTGACTGGGATCTCGCCTTTTATTCAGGAAGCAGCTTTAAAGTAATATTGAATTCCTCCATTATGATGGCGGCGGGCAAAGTTACCGGTACTCATGATTTCAGCCAGGTTGATCAGTCTAATGTTACTGCACTGATGAGCCAGGTACAGGTCGCTAACTTCAATCCTTCCAATGTTGCTTATATTGATGAGGTCAAAGGTAATTTTCCTGAAGGCTATACCGCTATTCAGGAGATCGCAGCGAATGATGCCGATAATCCGGTTTATCTTGTAAACATGGGGAAAGAAATTTATACCGGGACGGTAGCTGCAGGATCTGTAGCAACAGGCGGTGACAGCCGGGGCTGGAAAAAAGTACAGATCCTTAGAGCAGGAGAAGGGTATAAGGTGAAATCTGCAGATCTCGATGGAACTAATTATTATGAAGTTACGGTTGCTAAAAATACAGCTTATAATTATAGTTTCGTCAGCCTGAAAGATAAGAGGCAGCTTTTCATTCAGCCGGAAAAAAACAAGTGGGATCTTTGTTTTACAGTATTTACCAACACAATCGATGGGGCTGGAAGCTATATCTTTGCCGATTTCGTGACGCATAACAATGTGGGCGGAGTGGGTGCTTATGAGGTCCTTGTTACCTCAGGCTCAGGACTGGATGCCTATAATAATTTCAAACTGTCTGATATAGATCCTGCTAAGTTTACATATACCGATCAGCGGACTATCGGAGCCAGCTGGAGAAATCCGGTAGGGACCAATGGACTGGAAGTTTATGGTGACCGTTTCTATGTAATAAAGGATGCAGACGGATATTATTTCAAAGTGAAATTCTCCAGGATCACCAACTTAAAGGGAGAAAGAGGCTTTCCCCAGTTCGAATACAAACCTTTATAATATAATCAAATAATAAGTAGATCATGAAAAAATTCATTCTTGCCGCCTCCATGCTGGTTGCTGTGTACGCCTGTAAAAAAGAGGAAAGCGCCAAAACAGGAAATGCCACGGAAGTAAGCTCGGAGACCCCGAAATCCAACAATAAGATCGTCACCCTGAACGGAGGAATTACGGAAATCGTAGCCGCTCTGGGCCATGAAAAAGAAATTGTGGGCACCGATGTCACCAGCACGTATCCGGAATCGCTGAAAGCGACGGCCAAAGACCTGGGACATGTAAGGTCGATGACCATAGAACCGATTATGGCTGTTTCCCCGACCCTGATTTTAGCTTCGGATAAAGACATCAACCCGGCACTGATGGGGAAAATAAAGTCTTCCGGAATTAAAACGGAGATCTTTAAGCAGGAATTTACCGTAGACGGAACCAAAAAACTCATCGCAGACGTGGCAAAAACCATCGGAAGCGACGATTACCAGAAACTGAATGATAAAATTGATGCCGACCTGAAACAGATCCAGCCGATTGCCAAAAAACCGAAAGTCCTGTTCATCTATGCCAGAGGGAATATGCTGATGGTTTCCGGGAAAAATACACCGATGGCTTCTCTCATTGAACTTGCCGGCGGCGAAAATGCAGTTAATGATTTCGAAGATTTCAAACCGTTAACCCCTGAAGCGGTGGTGAAAGCCAACCCTGATGTGCTCTTCTTCTTTACCAGCGGATTGCAGGGTGCCGGAGGAAACGAAGGGGCTTTAAAAATGCCGGGCGTTGCCCAGACCAATGCCGGGAAAAACAAAAAGATCATTGCGATGGACGGAGGTCTGGTTTCAGGCTTCGGACCGAGATTGGGGGAAGCTGCTGTAGGATTAAACAAGCTGTTAATTGAAAACACGAAGTAAATTATACGTTTACGTCAGCATAAGTGCCATACTGCTGGCCATGATAGCAGTATGGTCTCTTAATACCGGAGTTTATGATTTCGGAGGAAAGTCGGCCTTTGAAGTGCTGGGTAAAATGATGAAAGGAGATCCGGGGTTGTCTTTAAGCGATCGGTATGTGGTCTGGGAAGTAAGGGCGGCCAGAATTGTGATGGCCATTCTCATCGGAAGCATGCTGGCCGTTTCGGGGACAAGTTTACAGGGATTATTTAAAAATCCGCTGGCCACAGGGGATCTGATAGGACTTACCTCGGGAGCAACTTTACTTGCCGCTGTTACCATCGTTTTAGGAGGGCACTTCAAGCAGTATCTTCCTGAAGCGGTACAGTTTTCACTGGTGGGGATCGCTGCTTTCATCGGTTCTTTCTTATCCATGCTGCTGGTCTACAGGATTTCGACAAGCGGGGGAAAAACAAATGTTGTCATGATGTTGCTGAGCGGGGTAGCCATTACGGCTATTGGCTTTTCCATCACCGGTTTCCTGATCTATATTTCGAAAGATGACCAGCTGAGGGATCTCACGTTCTGGAATTTAGGAAGCCTTGCCGCCGCCACCTGGACCAAGAACAGTATCCTGGCGGTTGTTTTAGTGATCTCTTACTTTATTCTGCTGCCAAAAGGCAAAGCGTTAAATGCCATGATGCTGGGTGAGAAAGATGCGCAGCATCTGGGAATTAATGTAGAGCGGCTGAAGAAGCAGATCATCCTCATTACCGCGCTGATGATCGGAAGCTGCGTTGCCTTTTCAGGAACGATCGGTTTTGTGGGCCTTATCGTACCTTATATTTTAAGGCTTCTCTTTAAATCCGATTATGCTTTCATTTTGCCGCTATCGGCCATTTTTGGAAGCATTCTGTTACTCACTGCCGATACGTTCAGCAGAAGTATTGTCGAACCTTCGGAACTGCCGGTCGGGATTCTGACCGCTCTCATGGGAGGTCCGATTTTTATTGCAATTTTAGTTAAATTTAAAAAATCACTGTTATGATCAGGGCGCATCAGATCAGTTATAAACATAAGGAATTCCATATCCTGGATGCGGTGGATGTCCATCTGGAATACGGTGAATTCCTGGCGATCGTCGGTCCGAACGGAGCCGGAAAGTCCAGCCTGCTGAGTGTACTGGCTAATGAAGTGAAATCAAAGCAGCAGGTTTTCTTCAAAGACAAACCGATCACTGACTGGGCGGTACCGGAACTGTCGAAACACAAGGCTAAATTTTCCCAGCACAACAGCAACGATATTCCACTGGAAGTGAAAGATGTGGTGATGATGGGACGGTATCCGTATTTTGATGCCCAGCCGAAACGGGAAGATCACGAAGCCATGAACAACATGATGTATGAAACCGATGTATTCCATTTGAAGGACAGGGAATACAATACGCTGTCCGGCGGAGAAAAGCAGCGGGTGCATCTTTCCAGAGTGATGGCCCAGCTGCAGAATGAAATTGCCCATAAGCTGCTGTTTCTGGACGAGCCGCTGAACAACCTGGATGTAAAACATCAGTACAAAGCCTTGGAAACCATTAAGAAGTTTACCCGGAAAGCCAATTCTGCGGTTGTCGTTCTGCACGATCTGAATCTCGCGGCGCAGTACGCTGATAAAATATTATTAATGAAATCGGGAAAAGTAGCCGCCTACGGAACACCGGAAGAAGTTTTTACTGCTGAAAACATCAGCAATGCTTACAATTTTCCGTGTACCATCTGCGAACACCCGGTCACCGCTAACCCTATGATCATTTTCGGATAATGGACCAGGAGAAACTAAAAATATTAGCCCAAAACCTTGCCCATCCCGAAGGCGAAAAAGGGATCGAGATCGGCGAGATGATGAATGCCACCAACATCGGGATGACGCTGGAAAGCATTAAAGTACTCCTGATCGAAGACAACGAACATATTCTTGAGATCGGCCACGGAAATGCAGGCCATGTGAAGAGTATTTTAAACAGGGCCCAAAACATAAAATATACGGGAATCGATATTTCTGCGACCATGCACAACGAAGCCAAAAGATTAAACGAAGCCTTCAGGGACCAGGCGGATTTTGTGTTGTATGACGGAGAAAAGCTGCCTTTTGAAGATAAAACATTTGATAAAATAGTTACCGTAAACACGGTTTATTTCTGGAAGCAGCCGGTGGATTATTTAAATGAAATCTACCGGGTTCTGAAAAAGACAGGAACTTTTGTTCTGACGTTCGGACAGAGGGATTTCATGGAAAAACTGCCGTTTACCCAATTCGATTTTACCCTGTACAATACCGATGAAATGGAGGAGACCGTTTCCGGAAGCTACTTCAGCAGAATGACGGTTTCCGAAAGGGAAGAAGAAGTGAAAAGCAAAACAGGAGAAGAAACCATAACAAGAAATTACACGATTTTAACCATAAAAAAATAAAATAATGAGCACATTAGTAAACGATCTAAAAGAAAAATGGGAAGCTCTTAAAGCTGAAAATCCGCACCTGAGAATCAGAAATGCAGCGGCAGAACTGGGTGTAAGCGAAGCCGAACTATTGGCAACCAGTGTTGGAGAAGGCGTAACGGTACTGAAGCCGGAGTTTCAGAATATTTTAACGGAAGCCGAACAATTAGGAAAAGTAATGGCTCTTACCCGTAACGACGAGTGTGTCCACGAAAGAAAAGGAACTTACCAGAACGGCGATTTCAGCAGTCCGCATGCCCAGCTTTTTGTGGGTGAAGATATTGATTTAAGGATTTTCCTGAACCACTGGAAATTTGCTTTTGCCGTGGTGGAAGGAGATAAAAAGAGCCTGCAGTTCTTCGGAAAAGACGGCTTGGCGCTTCATAAAATTTATCTTACCAAATACAGTAACGAAGCGGCTTTCGATGCAATCGTGGAGAAATTTAAGGGCGATGAACAGCATTCAGCTCTTGAATTTGAAGCGGTAGCCCCGAAGGCGGAAGAAAAACCGGATTCTGAAATTGATGTGGAAGGTTTTCAGCATGCATGGAAATCATTGAAAGATACCCACGATTTCTTCATGATGACCCGGAAATTCGGGGTAAGCAGAACACAGGCACTGAGACTGGCGCCGGAAGGATTTACCCAAAAAATTGAAAGTTCCAAAGTAGTAAATGTACTGGAAGATGCATCGGAAAAAGAACTTCCGGTCATGATTTTCGTAGGAAACAGGGGAATTATCCAGATCCACACCGGAAATGTAAAGAAAACGTTGTGGCACCAGCAATGGTTCAACGTAATGGATCCGGATTTCAATTTACATCTGGATGTAACCAAAATCGCAGAAGCCTGGATCGTGAAGAAACCAACGGAAGACGGCGAAGTGACAGCGATTGAAGTCTTCAATAAAGAAGGAGATTTCATCGTTCAGTTCTTCGGAAAAAGAAAGCCGGGAATCCCTGAGCTGCAGGAATGGAAAGACCTTGTGGCAGAGCTGGAAAAATAAATAGTCAGATTCATTTTTTAAAGCCGTTCTGTTTTTTTTGCAGGGCGGCTTTTTCTTCAGTTTAAACACAAATGTCACAGATAGCTTCACAAATTACATAGCTAATGCATGTCTAAAATTATGTCCGAGCCTTATTGCCTGCTTAATTGTCTTTTATATTCACGCAGATCTGGCACATCCCACAGATGTATTTGCCTGATAATTGTAAATATGGTATTAAGTTAAAATTAAACAGGTTTTAAAATTCAGAAGTTATCTTTACAATTATATGGTGATCTTTGTGATTCTTATTCGTGTCATTTGCGTTAACAAATTATTCATTATGAAAAATATCTTTATCTCTATATTGTTGGTTGCTTTCTGTTCAATTCATGCACAGGATTTCAAATCCTATCAGTTTTATGACAGAAAAGGAAAGGAAGTGAAAACGGAAAAACTGGTGGATGAACTGGCCGGCTATGATGTCGTATTCTTTGGTGAAAACCATAACAATTCCATCAACCACTGGCTGCAGCTGAAAGTAACGGAAGCTTTGTACCAAAAGAAAAACGGCCAGCTGATCTTAGGGGCGGAAATGTTTGAAAGAGACAATCAGCCCCAATTAAACAAATATCTGAGCGGAATGTTTGATGCCAAAACCTTAAAGGATTCCGCAAGATTGTGGAATAATTTTTCCACCGACTACCAACCGCTGGCTGATTTTGCGAAAGATAAAAAATTACCGTTCATCGCTACTAATGTTCCCAGAAGATACGCTTCCCAGGTTTCAAAAGAAGGGCTGGAATCTTTGAAGAGTCTGCCATCAAAAGATAAAGCTTATATCGCCCAGCTGCCGATCAGGGTA
>NZ_CAJYMO010000206.1 GCF_913776365.1 uncultured Chryseobacterium sp.
AATATCTTCAGAAGTTCCTCCGTAGGTAGAAGCATTTTCATATCCTCTCAACGGAATCAGTTCCCTACCGTCATAACGGCCACCGAAAAGCCCGGTACCCCCTACATAGAATCTTTCAAACGGCGGAGCACCCAACTGCTTGTTGTATCCGTCCATGAAACCCATTTCTGCAGAAGACCTCAATACGAGTTTTCCGACGATTTCGTTATAGATATCTGCTTTGAATTTTACTTTATAAAATTCCATCCACTTGTATTTGTCGGTAGGCGATAATGTGGAATAGTCTTTGTTATTAAATAACGAGTAAGGCGGAGTCAGTTTCAGTGAAAGGTCAAGATTAGACCCTGAAGTCGGGAAGATCGGATCGATCCCCGCAGAGTTCCTGCTGAGTCCCAGGTTGATACTGAAGTTGTTTGCAGAACCGTAATTTTCCGTAACCCCTCCGAAATCAAAAGGGTAATTGTTGAAATCATACTTTTGAAACTGCAGTCCCGTATATAGCGAAAAATAATCGTCCGGCCACTTCAACAACCTGTTTAACCCGGCGGAAGCGGAGAAAATATTAAGTGTTCTGGCAGAACCGTCAACATCAGAATACCGTACCCTTGAATTATTTAAGCTGACAGAAAGTGAAGTCTGCCGTGTTCCGAAAAGCCATGGTTCCGTAAAGGACACCCCATAGTTCTGGAAGTATTGTCCGGCCTGCGCCTGAAGTGACAAAGTTTGTCCGTCTCCCTGGGGAACCGGCTTGAAATCTTTGAATTTCAGGAAATTCCTAAGCGAGAAGTTGTTAAAGGTAAGACCTAACGTCCCGATAAAACTGTTACCACCGTAACCGGCCTGAAGTTGTACCTGAGAAGATCCTTTCTCTACAAGCTTCCAGTTGATATCCACGGTATTGTCCTGCTGGTTCGGCTGGATGTCCTGGCCCACCTGCTGCGGATCAAAGAACTGCATTCCGGCAAGATCGAAATAGGTTCTCTTGATATCACTTTTTGCAAAGAGATTTCCCGGCTTCGTTCTCAAAGCCCTCAGGATCACATGGTCATGGGTCGTGGTATTCCCTTCCCAGGTTACTTTGTTCCAGGTTGCCTTTTCCCCTTCATTGATACGGATTTCAAGGTTTACCTTATCGCCGTTCACTGATTTTTCAACCGGTGTTACATTGGAGAAAAGGTAACCGTTGTTCATATAGATGGACTTGATATCGGAATCGTCTTCCTTACCACCGTCTTCCCCTACTTTTTTATTGAAGCCTACAGCATCGTAAATATCTCCTTTTTTATATCCTAAGAGCCGCTGAAGATAATCTGTAGCATATACCGTGTTCCCGGTAAACGTGATGTCACCGATATAATATTGCTTACCTTCGTTCAGCTTTACATCGATTTCATAATTGTTTCTTTTGTTTCTCCATACGGAATCAGAAACGATTTTAGCATCTCTGTATCCCAAAGAATTATAATAATTGATCAGGTTCTGTTTGTCTTCCTGATATTTTCCTTCGATAAATTTGGACGACTTGAGAATCCCTCCGATTCCGAATCTTTTCTGCTTGGTTTCCTTGAAAGCCTTTTTCCTGAGTTTTCTGTCTGAAACAGCCTCGTTTCCTTCAAACTCAATATGGTCGATTTTGATTCTCTTTCCCTTATCTACATTGATCGTCCAGTCTACAAGGTTCGGATCTCCTGCATTCACTTTATCCTGAATGGTGATCTTGGCATCGGCAAATCCTTTTTTAACGTAATCTTTCGGGATGTTCGTTTTAAGACTTGAAATCAAGTTCTGGGTAATTTTGGTTCCTGGCTTGAGGTTGTTATCCTTTGCCAGTTTTTCATTTTTAGATTTGCTGATTCCTTTTCCTGTAAATTTCACTTCTCCAAGATCTTTAAGGTCCTGAAGGTAAAATCTTAAGACGATGGTTTCGCCCTCAATGCTCTGTACATATACTTCCACCTCAGAAAAAGACTGGGTGTCCCAAAGTTTTTTTACAGCATTGCTTATCTTCTGCCCCGGAATATCTACCGTTTCCCCTTTCACAAGGCCTGTAAACCTCAGGATCTGGGCTGGCGTATATTTTTTAACCCCATCCACAACGATGTCTTTCAGAGTGTATGTTCCTGCCTGGTTTTCTGCATGTACAGAATTGCTCACCTGTGTGCTGTCCTGCGGGGTTACCTGTCCATAAAAATGTGCAGAGGCAACAAACATAATGATGGGTAATAATCTAAACTTCATTTTTTATCGTAGTCTTTCTTTTCTTAAAATTTACTGGATTTTTATTTGTTCGCCGGTCATCCCGAATCTTCTTTCCTTGTTTTGATAGTTTACAATACACTGGAAGAAAATATCTTTTGTGAAGTCCGGCCACAGAACATCTAAAAACTGCAGTTCTGCATAGGCGATCTGCCAAAGGAGGAAGTTGCTGATTCTGATTTCACCACTGGTTCTGATCAACAGATCTACAGGAGGAAAGTCTTTTGTATAGAGATAGTTTTCGAATAATTTTTCATCAATACCTTCTACATCTACCCTGCCTTCTTTTACGTCTCGGCTTATATTTTTAACGGCATTCAGGATTTCATTCTGCGCCCCATAGCTGATGGCCAGTACCAGATTGCCTTTTGTGTTTTCTTTGGTAAGTTCCACCACCCGCAAAAGCTGGTCTTTCACGAGCGACGGCAGTTTTTCCAGGTTGCCGATGACATGCATCCGCAGACCTTTGCTGAAAATTTCTTCTGCTTCCAGCAGGAGGGTTTCCACCAGTAAATTCATCAGGGTGTTCACCTCTTCAGCCGGCCGGTTCCAGTTTTCCGAAGAAAAGGTATACAGCGTTAAATAAGGGATATGAACTTCATTGCATGCATTAATAGCATTCCTTACTGCATCAATGGCATTCTTGTGCCCGAATGTTCTTTGTTCACCACGGGATTTTGCCCATCTTCCGTTGCCATCCATAATGATGGCGACGTGTTTCGGTAAATGATCCGGATCTATTTTATCTTTTATCAATGACATAATTAATCACAATAACACGGAGGTCTTCCGAATGAGTAGGTCAGCCCCAGACTTACCGTATTGATCCAGTCTTTGGATCTGAGGTCTCCTATATTCCTATCTCTTGTAAGAGCAGCTTCACGCTCTTTGGATACTACATAATAGGCACCTGTCTGAAGAAGGGAACCGCCGGTAGCAGGGCTCAGGATATCCCCGTTATAAGTGGCGATAACATCTTTATCCAGAATTCTGCTGTAGTCCAGCTGATCGGTAAGGGTATATCTGAACGTTGCTTCTGCAAAAATACCCCAGTTATAGTTAAACTTATATTTCAATCCTACACCAAAAGGAATATTCATGGTGGTTTTCTTGCCGGTTGAGTAGACCGGTGTAGTGGTAAAGTCCAGCTCATTGATCGGAGCCAGTGCCACACCATCCGCATCACGCCGGAAGTCGTTCACCATTGTTGCCTTCGGAGCGTCGAACATCAGAGCACCCACTCCACCGAAAATATAAGGACTTACCATACTTTTCTGTTCGTTATTTACCGGAAAGAAGTTATATTCAAAAATCAAACTGGCTTCATACACATCGTTTTTCCCGAAGGAATTTCTCTGGCGGCGGTAATCTTCCTTAGCAACCTTATCGTTGAACTGAATCTGGTTGTATCCGAGGTCTAATCTTACCGTCTGATGGGGATTAAAATTAAATCTATATAAAATACCGCCGTAAAACGGGACTCCCCAATCCGAAGCTTTACTTAAATCCAATGGCTTTTGTAAAATATAATTCGTCCTCCCTATATCCCCAACTAGGTTACTCATACCTAGACGAACTCCAAGTTCGTTTCTTTGAGCTTTAACACTTACCACTGTTCCTAGAGCGGCAAGGAAGCTAAACAATAATTTTCTATTCATAAAAGAATATGGATTTATGGTTATTTTAAAAATTAATTTTTGCAAATATAAAACTTTTTTATATTAATGATAATCTTAATGCTTAGTTAAAAATAAACAAAAAAACATAATTTGTTATAAAGTAAACGGCAAACCAGGCAAATTATTCTTTTTTTAATAGAACGGGTATCATCATTATTAATAAACCCCCATGAAATGAGGGCTTAAAAGTATTATTTTTTATTGAATATCTGCTGTACTTTATTCCTTATTCTTATCAGAAGCGGTTCTTTGTAATTCTTATCTTCATCAAAATAACCGTAACCGTAGCCATAGCCGTAACCATAACCGTAGCCATAACCATAACCCTGTTTCGTGTTGTAGTCATTATAGACAAGGCCCAGATGATCAATTTCGCCTTTATGATATTTTTCAGTAATCATTTTCAGCATGTATTTCTCCGTATATTCATGACGTACCACATAAATATTGGCATCTGAATATTTCATCAGTTCATACGAGTCTGCTACCAGTCCTACCGGCGGGGAATCGATAATGATGAAATCGTACATATTTTTAAGATCCTCAAGGAACTTGATATTTCTTTCGCTCATCAGAAGCTCCGAAGGATTTGGCGGAATAGGCCCGGAAGTCGCTACATCAAGATTCGGAATTTTGGTCTTGTTGATAATCTGGCTCATTTCCACTTCACCGGTAAGATAATTGGAGATCCCGAACTGGTTGTCGATCTGGAAATCCCCGAAAATCTTGGGTTTTCTAAGGTCCATCCCCAACAGGATGGTCTTCTTATCGCTCAATCCGAGTACGGAAGCCAGGTTTATGGAAATATAGGTCTTGCCTTCCCCTCCAATGGAGGAAGTGATGAGAATGGTCTTGCTGCCTCCGCCTTCTCCGGAGAGAAATCTGACGTTGGCACGGATTCCCCTGAATGCCTCGGAAACGGAAGACTTGGGCTGATCCAGTACCGTAAGCATGTTTTCATTGGTATTATTGCCAATCACGCCCAGTAATGGAATTTTTGTCGCATTAAGGAGTTCCTTGATATTCCTGATTTTATTATCCAGCACTTCACCTATCAAGATGAACAATAGGGGTAAAACAAGGAATCCCCCCATGATGCCAGCTTTTGTTCCTTTCACATTAGGGCCTATAGGAGGCTGGCCTACATTTTTCGCAGGGTCAATCACAGTGATGTCAGACTGGTTCGCAGCCATTCTCATTTTTGTTTCATTCTGTCTTCCCAGAAGGCTGTTGTAGGTAGCCTCAATCATGTTATACCCTCTTTCGGCGTCCAGATATTTTCTTTCTTTCTGCGGATAAGACTCAAGATCTGTATTGGCCTCCTGTACCTGCTGATTGATCTTGTTGATTTCAGTATAGTAGCCGGTATAATAATTTCTTAAAGCACCGTTTGAACTTGTCTTTGCTTCATCAATCAACCGGTCGATCTCTTTCATCGGCTCTGAGTTCGGCCTGTAGATAAGGCTCATCTCCCGTCGTTTCGCATACAATCCTTTCAGTTCAGAAACAGATGCGCTGAAAAGCCCGTCCTGAAAACCTGCAGCATTGGTGCTGATCATTTTTTCGAAATTCCTGGACTCCATGCTTTGCTTGATCTGATTCAGGGAAGCGATTTTGCTTTCGATGTCCGCTTTTTTAGCTTCAAGTTCTTTTATTTTTTCCAGTGACTTTTCATCTCTGTCTTTGATGTCATAAAGTTTCTGATTGGTCTTCATGTCATTCAGCACATTCGCACTGGAATCGAGCTTCTTGCGTATTGTTTGCAGGTTCTCCTGAAGATACACATCGGTATTCTTATCTACCGTCATCTTATCGGCCAGTCTTTTCTTCTGGAGCTGGCTTACGGATGTATTCAGAAAATTAACGGTGCTGTTCAGATTGTAACCTGTTTTGGTAATGAGCATGATGGTAGCAATCTCTTTATCGAAATCAACGCCTATGGTAGAGACAATTCCGGTCACAGCGTCATTTACCGTACTTAAATTAACAATTACATTCTCCAGCTTGAATTTAGGAACTACCGGATTAGGCAACAACCTGAACCTAAGATTAGGAGAAGTATACCATTCGCCGACCCGGATGATTTTATTGGCAGGTCTTTCATAAGGACTTACGGACACAAATCCCTCAGTATCATAGCTGTATAATCCTGTAGACTCGCCGTCTTCAGGTAAAATGACTTCATAGGTATTTTTCCCTTTCGCCATAAGGGTAATAGGATAATTCATCTGCTGCGGATGTTTTTTATCAATCTGAAAAACAACCGGAGAATCATCCTTATCCAGATAAGTGGACTTGATAACGCCTTTTGTTGAATAATTAATAAAAAGATCCATTTCCTTTACCAGAAACTCATTATGGGTTCTTGATAAAAGCATTTTTTTAAGATATACCCCGTCCTGATTTCCGCCCTGGCCCCAGATAAAGTTGATGGACTGGCTGGGCGTAAAATAGCTTGAAGTATTATTAGAAATACTTAGGGAAAGGTTGGAAGCATAGATATTCTGTGCATAGTATTTACTGTACACCCATGATATCGAATATCCTATGAAAAACATCAAGACAAACCAGTACCAGTTTCTTACTATTCTTCTTAGAAAATGCTCAATATCAAATAGCCCGAATGATCCATGCTTTTCTTTCTGGGCATCTGTTTTCTCTACCGTGGTATCTTTTCCTGGAATCATGGGATATTAAAGGTTTTTTAGAAGGAGATAAATTGATAAGGCCGTCGTAATAACGGATACTCCGGTGGTTAAGGTCTGGATAGGATCTTTTCCAAGGCCATTCAAGCTTTTTGCCCGTGTATTCAGATAGATCTCATCTCCATTCTGAACGTAATAATAAGGAGAGTTCATCACATCTTCGCGGGTAAGATCAATCCGTGCAACTTTAATCCCTTCTGGCAGCTTCCGGTGAATAACGATGTTTTTTCTGTCAATCGTTCTGTTGAGCCCTCCGCTGATTGATATGGCTTCCGTAATAGTGAGGGTATTTTTGTGTACCACCTTTTCTCCTGTAATTCCGGTAGTCTCTATATCTCCCAGGACATAAAAGGTAATCCCGTTTATATTAAGTCTTACTTCAGATTTTCCTTCCTGAAAGTTTTCGTTTACTTTTTCCTGAATCTCCCCGCTCAGTTCTTCTATGGTTTTTCCCTCGGCTTTTATATATCCTATACCGAAAATATTGATATCCCCTTTTGAATCTACTTTTAAGCCTCCGAAATAAAACCCGATATTTCCACCGCCACCGGCCCCACCGCTTATGGCAGGACTCGCTCCGGCATTTGAGGCATTCAGAGCTGAATAGAACTGGGCGGCATCACCTTTGGGCGTGGTGACGATATTAAGGTTCAGGATATCGTTCTTGGTGATTCTGTAGATGGGAATATTGTATGGTATCAGGCCCTCTTCATTAATCACAAGACTTTCATTAGGCTGCATGTACCGTACATCTTTGGTCGTGATACAGGAAGTGGTTATCAGATAAGGGAATAATAAAAGGAATAAGTACTTATAGTTCTTCATCGTATTTTCTAGTTGTTTGCAAAAGTAAAGATTTAATTGTTAGCCTTTCTATTATTTTTTAAAACATATATAAGATCCGGAAGGTAAGCTCCTAAAAACCCCAGTGCCACTACAATCAACAATAACAGATTGATGCTGATATGCCTGAAATAATATGCAACAGCTACTACAAAAAGGTAATAAACAATGATATAAAAACTGGATCTGCGATGGGTAAGGTTCAGTTTCAGCAGTTTATGGTGAATATGATTTTTATCGGCATCAAAAGGTGATTTCTTCTGGGCAAGCCTTATGATGATAACATTCAGGGTATCTACAATCGGCAGGATAAGAATCGCTACAGCGACTACCGGTGCAGACTGCAGATGATATTTCGGAACGCCCGGCAGCTTTCTGTCTATAAAAATATCAATAAAACACATGGAAGTAAACGCCAGCAGGAAACCCAGCAACATTGATCCCGTATCTCCCATGAATATCTTATTCGTACGGTAATTGGATAAATTATAATACAGAAAGGCAAGAACTGCTCCTATGATGACAGCGGATAAAATCACCAGCGGATAATTGTACTCTCCCAACCTGTAGTAGCTGATCCCGAAAAGTGCACTGCAGATCACCGAATATCCTCCGGCAAGCCCATCTATTCCATCTATGAGATTAAAGGCATTGATAAGAATAATAAAAGTGACAATGCTGAAAATGATGCTCACAAAATATTCAAGCTCATAGATTCCCAAAACGCCGAACAGGCTGCGGATTCTGATGTCTGAACCGATAACGATCAGTGCCGAAACGATAATCTGTGCTACCAGCTTTTTATAAGCCCTCATCACCACTATATCGTCCATTACCCCCACATACAGGAGAATGATAAGTGAGGCAAATAAGAATTTATAGAGGTCGAAAAGCTCATAGGCAAATATGGAAGCGCAGATTCCTATAGAATAAAAGATGGCAATTCCGCCAAGATTGGGAATTTTGCGCAGGTGGGAACTTCTGATTCCCGGCTCATCCATCAGGTTCTTTCTCCTGGATATTTTAATAATGGTGGGAACGGAAAAGAAGGTAATTAAAAAAGAAAATAAAAAGCCTAATCCTATTTTGAGATAAAAAATAGGAATGCCTGACTGAGATAAGAACAATTCAAAATTCTTCATTTTTTTTCTATTGAGCACCTGAGAACTCATTGTTCTGCCGACTTTATAAATACCAGATTTATATTACAGAACCCGTGGTGCCTCCATTTGTGTTACATTAATTTTCGGATCAGCTTTTTCTGTCCTGTAAAAAAGAGCAGATAAAATATCTTTTTTTTCACCGGCAAAGATAACAGATAATTTTTATCAAAACGATTATATAATAATATATCTTTTAGTTTTATATCCCTTTCTCTTACAAAAACCTGCAATTCCTGCGACATCCGGTAAAAAAGTTCCTTATTTTTCACAAATGCCAGGTAAGCCAGAAAGGAATATACTCCTTCAAATATCTGGAAATTTTTAAGTTCAGGATGCCTTTGGGCATAGTGCGATCCCGAAAAGCATATTTCCACGTCCTTTATCGCCTGCAGAATGTCAAGGCCGCGTTCGGTATGGGTTTTGGTAATAGAATCTGTCCGCTCAAGATACTGGTAATGAAATTGCTGCGTCTGTGCCACCGCCTTACATTCCAACAGCAGCTGAGGAATCAGCTGTATGTCTTCAAAATGGGCACCTTTCTTAAAACGCTTTTCTTCAAAAAGATCTTTTCTGAAGATCTTATTGCAGGCAAAGTAGCTGATGTCTGAAAAGACTGAAAATTTATCTTCCAATTCAATTTTTTCCGGCATACCGGGAAGCTGTGTGAGCTTCTGTGTAATCCTCCCATTCTGGTCTACTTTCTGAATATTGCAGATCACCATTTTAACATCGTGTTTTTCAGCAAGCCTTACCATTTCTCCAAACATATCGGCTGTCACATAATCATCGCTGTCTACAAAACCGATATATGTTCCTGAAGCATGATCGATACCGAAGTTACGGGCATCGCTGAGGCCGCCGTTTTTCTTGTTAAAGGACTTTATCTTGTCAGGATATTTCCGGGCATATTCCCGGATAATTTGCTCAGAACCATCTGTACTCCCGTCATTTACAACCAGAATCTCAATATCCTGATAAGACTGCATCACCAGGGATTCAAGGCATTTTACCAGATAGTTTTCAACATTATAAACCGGAACAATAACAGATATTTTCATTTCCTTTGCTCTAAGTTAATAATACCTGACGCTAAAAACTCACTGAATTTCTGGTATCCCTTTTTATTCAGGTGCAGCGGATCGGCATACAGTTTTTTATTTCCGTTATAATCAAGGCCTGCCCTATCAAAATCCAGGACCGTTATCCGGTTTTCCTTGTGAAGTTTTCTGAGACTATTCGTCAGAGCATTTCTGTACTCTTTGACTGTAAATGCGGCACCGTTATTCAGGATGAGCTCGGCACCGCTGTTGCTGAGCCGGCTGAAAATATTCTTTGCCTGAAAGTCCTCCTCAACTCCGAATCCAGGAAGGGAAACCACTACGGGCCTGATGTTGTAATGCAAGAGGGTATTGATGATAAGTTCCATATGGTGCGCATAATAAGCGGGCCCCAGATGTTTGGCAGCATCATTGACACCGGCAACAACAATACAGTATTCGGGATGGCTTTCAATTACCTTTCTGGAAGAAAAATCTTCATTTTCTTCCTTAAACAGATTCTCATAGATTACCTTTGAGGTGGCACCGGGATTTCCGGAAGAAAAGACCTTTGCCGATATGCCTTTTTCTGAAAGTTTCCGTTCCACCAGGGAGTCAAGTTTCTCACGTACGAGCCAACTGTCTCCGATAATGCCGATGCGCAGTTTATCCTGCCTAGTCTCTGCCAAAGGGTAATACTTCTTCTCACCTGCATAGGCATATTTATCTGCAAAATACAGCCCTCCGGAAAGCACTATAAATAGAATAATAAATAATAATTTTTTCTTCATGCATTTTTATATATTATGAATTTCAGCGAAACAGCCGTGCATTGAGCCAGCCTTTTTTAGCTTCCTCGAAATCTCTTTTTGAGCAGGGAATGCAGTTATTTATATTTTCGTCATCCCCGAAATACCAGAGATTGCTGAAGGTATCGCGCCGGAAAGCATATTCACGGTCATCTACCAATACATAAAAAATTTCATACTGCCTTTCCTTGGGGTGGGAACGCTGGATATTGATCCCTTCTATCAGGTACCAGATCATCTGGGCGAGCAGCTGATGGTTCAACCGGTTTCCGGAACTGATATTATAATTGAAAATCCCTACGGATTTCAGGTTTTCACTCAGTCCGATTTCTTTCATATAAGCACATATTTCCCGTCTGTTGAGGCCGTTGACCTGCGGGTTTTGGGAAAAAGGCTCGCCAAAACTTTCAATAGCATCGCAGTTAACCGTCACCAGGTCTGCCTTCCGGAAAAAGGGCTCGGTTTTCTCAGTAGAATTCATCATTTCCGCCAGCCGCACGATATCAAACTCCACCTCTTTGATCATGCGCACAGAATCCGTCTCATTCAGGTGTTTCTGGTATCCCAAGTGATGGTAGTTCCGGATGGAGAAGTCCTTGGACCCTAAAATTTTGCTTAGGAAAGTGCGTTCGTTGATCGCTTCTCCCTGCTTCAGGGAAATGATATTGCTGATCTGTGTATAATTGATGTTTTTTACAAAAAGATGGAGGGCAGAAAAAAGCGAATATGAAAAATCATTGGAACCTCCGATAATGACAGGAATTGCTCCTTTATGATGGCATGCGGAAAGAACTTCCTGGAGTACATAATGCGAATCCTGTACGGACTTTCCGGATACGAGGTCACCAAGATCCACCACGGGAATTTCAAAATCCAGTTGCGAAAGCTTGTAAAACTCTCTTCTGACTTCCGTAAAGTCCTGCATTTCAGCAGTACCGTCAGCACCGCGGTAATCCGATACAAAAAGAAGGACGATACTGTTTTCCTTTATATCTTTAGTAATCTGATTTCCGATCTGCCAGCTTTCTGCCCGGAAGCGCCTCGGGGAAATGATAAAGTCTTCAAAATTCATTCTTTCGTTACCTGTTATGGGTACCAAAAATATTAAAATTAAATTATTTATCAAGCATAAAAAGCCATTTGCCGTGTTTATTAACAGGTTTGTATTATTATTTTAATCTGATTACAACAGCGGCGGCAGTCATTTGTTCAAGTGTGGCCTCCTGCAGAGGAAAAAAGCAAAGTCCAAGGTCCTGTTGAGTTTCTCAAGTCTTATTTACCTGAGCTGAGTACGTTTAATTTCAAATACAAAAGCTGTGGAAGTTTCAAATTCGCCGCCCTGTGTAGCGCCGAATAAAAACCCCGGAGTTTCACCGTCGCGATCCAGCAGGATCATCGGCCGCTCCAGCCGCCCGAATCTTTTCAGGTGTTCCGGCGGAGCAGATTCCTGAATGTACGACTTCATATCAAGGTATGCTATTTCCGGTTTTGTCCAGCAGATACCGTCTTTTGTGGTAAGGTGCAGGCCATATTCATGATTATAAAAGCCCATATCGCGGGCAACCATATGAAATAATCCGTTCTGCTTCCATACAAATGCATCTTCCAGCTGGGCATTATCAGGCAGGGAAGAGAAATCAATAACCGGATTTTCCAGTACTTTCTTGTAAGGTCCGGACGGAGATTCTGCTTTTGCCAGTCCATATTTCCGGTTACCCCGGACCGGGCCTTTCTGAGTCTCATATTCCAGGGTATTCCAGGATTTATAGAACAGCCAGTACTTGCCGTCATTTCCCTGTACAAAAGCCGGATTTGTGGTACAATGGTCGTCCCAGGAACCTTCTTTTCCAGGAAGCAGCAGGGGTTCATCCGGTCTTTTCCAGGGCCCGGCCAGGCTGTCCGAGTGAGCCAGCCCGATTCTCTTGGTACTGGTCTTTCCGTTGGCATTTCCCATGAAGAATAAAAGGTACTGATTTCCGACCTGCTTTATCAATGGGTTATGACAGGTAGTAGCATCCCAGAATTCTCCGCCTCTTGGCGCCAGAATAATTTCTTTGTGTTCAAAGAGATGATACGGCGAATCCGCTTCGGCCCTGCAGATTTCGGATCCGTTGAGCCAGCCGCCCATCCCTTTCTCTTTTTTCCACCGGGAATAGAAAAGATGCACTTTCCCGTCTTCGCCCCAGACAGGGGAACTGCACCAGATATAATAGCCTTCCAGCGAAAACTTCCTTCCTATTGGTTTTATAGTGAAGTAAGGCTTATTTTTCAAAGGCAGTAAAGCGGTAAATGAAGATCCGAAAAATACCGCTGCGATTCCTAAGGCCGACGTTTTCAAAAATTCTTTCCGGGTGTATCCTGAATGGCTCATTATATTTGATTTTCAGCTAATGTAAAGGAAATGCGGATACCTACTGTCCTGCCGTCTCAGGTTATTTACAAAACTACTGTTATAACGTATTGCGATCTCAATAAACCGGATTCCGTGATAATGATTATATTTGAATTCCGGAAATACATAACCTTAGGTTCAATACCCTGTCAAAAATGCGGATCATCAACAAGAACAGTAAAAACAGGATAAAAGTTGGTGTTACAGAAATCGGCTCTTACCTCGAAATCAACAAACCCATAGTACTGGATTGGAGTGACTGTGATGGCTCCATGGGGAGATATTGTACCCTGATGGGATTGAAAGATGCTAAATTTATCAGCTTAACGCATGAATTAAATTCCCATACCTATAAAGATTATTCAGAAAATCCGGAAGGTCTGCTGATTGATTTTCAGCCTCTTTTGAGTCTTTTGGAAAATGGCTTATACTTTATTAATTATTCAAAGGGCTCAGAAAACCCTGTAATGGAAAGCTATCTGGTATTTCCCAAAAGGGCTGTCACTGAACAAACATTCATTAATGAAAACAAAGATGACGTTTTGCTTTTCACTTCTCATTGGTATTATGAACTTCAGGGTTCCTTTACGATAGCTACGCAATCAGAAGACTCGATCAACAGGGAACAGGTTGAATTTTACAAGAATGAGATCATTCAGGGGAAACGGCCTTTTGTTATTGGTATCTACAAATCGTACATAACGGATGAATCAAAAACCAATGAAACAGGTGATGATAATCCGGAGCTGACTTCTGCCGTTTTTCTGCTTGACGGACACCATAAGTTTCTTGCTTACCAAGAATTGAAAATCAGTTCTCCTACTTTCACCATTTGCCAGGGATTTTCAAATAGTGATGCGATCTATTTCGACTTAGGAAAACTCAAAAACTATCTGAATCATTTCCAGACAGATCACCTGGAAGCAAACAGGTAAGAAAGGCTATTTTGTAAAAGTACAGGTAAAGCATCAGTCAGGATAAAAAAAATTAAAATCTGGAACAATCATATTTGAAAAGCGGGATAAGAAAGAAGTACCTGAGACGTGTTTCCATGGCCAAATCAATAAGGTTAAATATTTATTAGAAAAGACATTGCATTCATGGTGAAGAAAACGCCCGACAGGGGCAGCTGAAGACGGGGAAAATGAAGATATTGTTCGCCTTCTTTCAAGATGGGGAGCAAAAATAAAGTCAGCCAGGCTTTGCCGTCTGAAACGGATAAATTTGGATAACCAATAAAAAAGCACAGACTAAAATCTGTGCTTTTTCATGGATGAAAATCTTTTTATTTTTTAGCCGATGGCTTCTTCGCTGCAGGCTTTTTAGCCGTCGCTGTCTTTTTGGCAGCAGCGGTTTTCTTTACCGCCGGCTTCTTTTTCTCGGCAAATGCTTTCGGATCCTGGTCGGTGATCCATTTTTTCACCTCATCCAGGGAAATTTCTTTCAGCTCGTCCCCTTCATATTTGGTATCGTCTTTCTTTTTCGGAATTTTAAACATGGCTTTTCCGAATTTGATGAACGGGCCCCATCTTCCGTTTTCAATGGAAATCTTTTCTTTTTCCCACTGCTGGATGTACCGGTTGGCTTCTTTTTCCAGCTTGGCATCAATCAGTTCATTGATGTCGCTCTGGGAAAGGTTTTCAAAGTTATACCGTTTCGGAACGTTGATGAAAATATCCCTGTACTTGATAAACGGTCCGAACCTGCCGGTTCCTTTGGTTACCGGTTCTCCTTTATAACTTGCGATAGGCGCATCCGCTCTTTTCTTTTCAGCGATGATTTCTTCTGCACGTTTCTGATCTACCGACAGCGGGTCTTCGCCTTTAGGCATGCTGATGTAAGTTTCTCCCCATTTCACATACGGCCCGAATCTCCCGACTCCTACAGAGACCGGCTGGCCGTCTACTTCATTAAGATCAAAAGGAAGCTTGAACAGTTCCATGGCTTCCTCAAAAGTGATGGTAGCGATATTCTGCCCGGCCATCAGAGAAGCAAAAAGCGGTTTTTCCTCATCATCCGTTTCTCCGATCTGGATCATGGCTCCAAATCTTCCGATCCGGGCATGAACATTTTTGCCGGTTTTAGGATCCACCCCTAAAAGACGGTCTCCGGTAGCGCGGTCCGCATTTTCTTCCACATCTTCAATGCGCGGATGGAACTTGGAGTAGAAATCCGTCATCATCTGCTTCCATTTCTGGTCACCGCTGGCAATTTCATCAAAGCTTTCCTCTACCCTTGCCGTAAAGCCGTAATCGAGGATTTCCGTAAAGTTATCCGTAAGGAAGTCATTCACCACTTCACCGATGTCAGTAGGAACGAATTTATTTTTATCGCCGCCGAATTTTTCGTCGAGGACTTCTTTTTTGATTTTATCTTTGGCCAAAGAAATTTTCACCACTTCCCTGGTCTGCGGCTCGATCTCCCTTTTATCCACATATTCACGGTTCTGGATAGTCTGGATCGTAGGGGCATAAGTAGAAGGACGGCCAATTCCCAGTTCTTCCAGCTTTTTTACCAGGCCGGCTTCAGTGTATCGTGCACTCGGCCTTGTAAACTTCTCCGTAGCAGTAATTTTCTTGTATTCAAGGGTTTCACCCACGCTTACTTTAGGAAGCAGTTTTTCGTTGTTTTCTTCATCCTCCTCTTCTGTTTTCATAATTCCGTAGGCTTTCAGGAATCCGTCGAAGATAATCACCTCGCCCTGGGCCTCAAAATTCTGTGGCAGCTTTGCATTCCCGATTTCAATAACGGTTTTTTCAATTTTGGCATTGGCCATCTGGGAAGCCAGTGTTCTTCTGTAAATTAACTGGTAAAGCTTGTTCAGCTGGGCATCGCCGATGCTTTTCACGCTGAAATCCGTAGGGCGGATGGCTTCGTGGGCTTCCTGAGCTGAAGCAGATTTGGTGGTATATTTTCTCGGCGCCGAATATTCGGGTCCGTATTCTGAGGTAATCTGTTTTTTGGCCCCGTCTATCGCTTCCTGGGAAAGGTTGACAGAGTCGGTCCTCATATAGGTAATGTATCCTTCTTCATATAACCTTTGTGCGATCCGCATGGTGCTGGTTACATTGTATCCTAATCTTGATGAAGCCTCCTGCTGTAAGGTAGAAGTTGTAAAAGGTGCGGAGGCTGAACGCACTCCCGGTTTTTTTTCAACATTCAGTACCTTGAACTCAGCTGTTCTTGCCAGTTCCAGGAACTTCTCTGCCTGTGCTTCTTCAGAAAAATCTTTTTTCAACTTTGCTGAAATCTCCTGCTGCCCGTGGTTCAGGAAAACCCCGTCCACTTTGAAGCTGGCTTTCGGGACAAATTCGCGGATTTCCTTTTCTCTTTCCACTACCAGCCGTACCGCAACGGACTGTACCCTTCCCGCGGATAATCCCGGTTTTACCTTTTTCCAGAGTACGGGAGACATTTCAAACCCCACGATCCTGTCCAGCACCCTTCTTGCCTGTTGGGCATTCACCAGGTTCTGGTCGATGTCCCTGGGATTGTCTATGGCTTTCAGAATGGCATTTTTAGTAATTTCATGGAAGACGATCCTTTTCCGGTTTTCCGGCTTCAGCTTCAGCTCGTCGGAAAGGTGCCATGCAATGGCCTCTCCTTCCCGGTCTTCATCGGAAGCCAGCCATACCATTTCGGCTTTCTTTACAGCAGCTTTCAGCTCGGTTACCAATTTCTTTTTGTCTGCAGAAACTTCGTAATCCGGACTGAAGGTAGCAAGGTCGATCCCCATTCCTTTTTTAGGTAAATCCCGGATATGCCCGAAACTGGATTTCACCTCGAAATCCTTTCCTAAATACTTCTGAATAGTTTTTGCCTTGGCCGGTGATTCTACGATTACTAAATTTTTCGACATTCTAAAATTTTTGCAAAAGTAAAGCTTTTTTATCAGATAGGTTTTGTAATTACATTTTATTTAGCAATTCAAGGGGAGCGATGAAGACTCTGTACAGAATTCCCTCGAAAGTAAATCCTTTTCCGGACATTTCTACCCTATAGAGCAGTGAAAAAATGATAATCAGTAAGGTAATGTAAAACTTTGTTCCCGTAATAGCCGGCTCAGGTACGGCTCCGGGCTCTTCCATTTTCAGCAGCATAGCCAGCAGCACTGTGATCAGCATCATGTGGATATACATCCATCTTCCCCAGTCGATGGCCAGGTAAAACAAGGGCAGAGAAAAAAGAAACGCACCTGCCAGTAAAAGCGGAAGCGTCTTTCCCTGCTTTACAGATTTCAGATAAAACCCAAGGTGGAAAATACTGATGGCAAGACTTACAAAATACAGAAGGTATTCGTTGATGTGCTGTCTTATGTATGCCCTTTCATCAATATTCCAGTAAAAAATTCCGTAGGTAGGATGAACGCCTCTCTGTGCCAGAATCTGAAGAGACATCCCTTCATTTACCTTTTTCCCCAATAAGAGGATGAGCAGTGTAGGAATTCCTACCGAAAGAAAATATTTTATATACCTCGAAGTTTCAAACCTGCCCGTTTTCAGATACAGGGCTATGGCAAAATAAGGAATATAGAAGAGAACAACCTCATGGAAAAAAACAGTAATGCAGAGCGCTCCGCAAAAAGCATATTCTCTGTATTTTGAAAGCCTGTGATTATCCAGAAGCCATACAAACCACGTAAACAAGAGAAAAACAATAAACTCTTTTTTCCCGACATAGGTTACCGTATTGAGAAGACCGATAAAACATAACGGCGATAAAAGAAGGGATAGGTACAGCAAATGGGTATCTTTATACCTGATGATCTTTATGTATAACCAGAAAAAGCCTGTAATGATGCAGAACTGAAAGCCGTAAACCAGATAATTAAGCCTTATGTGCGTAATGTCCTGCAGCAGGAAAAAGAAACTCCCCGACAGCCCTCTTCTTTTGAATCCGCCGTCCTGGTAATTGATCAGCCAGTCTGCCAGGATGTATCCGTCATCTTTCAGATTGTAATAATAAGTGAATATAAGGGTATATAGGGCCGTAACCGCAGTAAGGAGATAAATGAGGATTTTAATATTGAAGTAACCTGTAACTTTATGGAGTTTCATGTTGTGTTTTTGAAGAGGTTTTTAATAAAAAAAGGAAACAAAACAGCGCTTCCGGTAGGTTGATCATTTTTTTGGATGTCCAAAAATAATGATTTTAACTGAACCGCTGTTTTATTTCCTTTAAGAACCGTATCCGTTCCGGTTATTGTTTGATGATCTTTACCATTTCTTTAGAATCATTAATTCTTAACAGATAGATTCCTGAAATCAGTGCAGAAAGATCGGTTTTGCCGTTCTCAAATTTTCCTGTTTTCACCAGCTGCCCGGACATATTGTAAACCTGATAATAATATCCGTCTTTCTGATCGGGCGTTCTTACATAGAGCTCGCTGATTACCGGATTCGGAAAGAATGTGGTTTTCTCCCTGGCTGCCACCTGAACGGTTTTTTCCGTTAAGACAGCGGCAGGCCTGGTTACCGGCAGTGACGTGATCTGCAGTCTCGGGATCACCCCTTCCTCATTTCCTTCTTCATCATATTTTATTTTTACACAACGGCAGCTCATCCCGAAATACGGGTCATTGTTATCATGAAAGGCTACCATCCTGTTGGCTGTGGAAGCTGCATCAAAGAGAACATTGATAGGCCTTCCGATATAATTTGTATTAAGAGCGGCTGTCCATACCCCCGGATATTGATAATTGATAAAATTAAAAGTTCCGGAAGAAGTCTGGTTTGTCGTTACGCTCCTGAAACCGCGGGACCCGGAATTCGGATAATTGCCGATCCTGTAAGAAGAATCGTTAAAGATATAACCAATGGTGGAGCTTGCTGCAGCGCTTCTTCTTACCCGCGTGCCCAGGTAATCACTGATGATACTATACGAAGTTGCTACAAATTTATCTTTTTTATACCATGGAGTTACACCGAAATCCTGGTTTACCGTGATAGAGACACTGGTAACATCCGGAATCCTCCAGCCTTGAGGACATGGATCGAAAGGGGATTTTTTCCCTCCTCTTCCCCAACGGTCCGGAGCAAGGTTCGGCTCGTTGGCAAGCCAGTCTGTTCCATTGGTATACAATGGGTTTGAACTGTTATAAGGAGCAAATGTACTCGGGATCATATAAACCAGCGGATTTCTCACGGAATAGGACAGCACCTTTGCAATTCTGTCTGACACTTTATCCGTGGCGGTAATATTTGCATTCGCAGCATTGGTGTACGTATTGTACGGAACGATATAGCTGCCGGACAAGTTATTGTAAGCAGAACCCGTAAGTGTGGTATACACTGATGTCCCGCTAGGTGTTACATTTCCCAAATAAACGGGATACGCAGTTCTGTCATCCGCATACTGGAAGATAGGCAAAGGATCTTTTCGTCCCCATTGGTAATGCAGACCGGTTGAAGCCTTTATTCTTGCCAGTTCGGCATTGCTCGGAGCCAATGGATTACCGACTACAGGAAAAGTATCGGTTGCCCCCAGGTTCCGGTCCATAAATTCCGTTTGAAGAACCGTATTGGCCTTCGGAACATAATTTACATAGTTGGTTACAGAAGTCACCGGCAGCTCCGTCGTATAATTATAGGTACCAATTGCGGTATCTGTGATCCATATGTGCCATGACCAATATACAGGATTGGCCGTATTTCTATTGTGCAGCGTGATTACCGCATTTCCGCTTTGGTTGGGATTAACGGTGACGGAAATTCTGGAAGAGGAAATCTCATTAAGTGTGCCGGGAGACGGGTTCACTACTGTTACATTATTAATGAGACCTGTATTGGTAGTCCAGAGAATGTTGGCCTTGAGGTCGTCATAATTGGCTGCATCCAGAATGCTTTCATTATTTAAAAGCTCGCTCTGCACGGAAAAAGCTTTAGTTACCGGAATGTCAATTGTGAAAGCGGAGGTGCTTTTTACAGCCTGATACGTATTGGGATTATCAATACCTTCGCGGTATTCGGTCTGAGGCGCCAGATACTGGGTAGGAAAATCATAATCATCCACCACATAAAGGGGATCTTTGATACACCTGCATCCATTGGCCGATGAAGTTGCTTCTCCGGACAAAGGCAGATAATAATACCGTCCTTTCACGTCCGGCATTGAAGGATCCGGAACATCAGGCTGACCTTTATCCGGAAGCATGAACAAAAGCCTTGAACTGATGGCAGGCGTTGCATCAAAATGCCTTACCATAGTAGCTGTCCACAACCCGATATGATGCTGATCAGAATACTGCCCGCCATTTCCGATTTGTCCTACTCCCGGAAAAAGCCCCATATTAAACCCGCCGACACTGGATAAATCAAACCCGGTATTGGTATAGATTTTAAAACCTTTCATAAAATCCGGAGTATTGGTATCGGTAGGCTTTATGATATGGTATTTGTTGGCTTCAAAAGTACTTTTGCCCATACTGGTTCTCACTCCGTAAGGGGAAAAATCGATCCTTATATCATCTACGTAGGCCTGAGAAGCAAGGTTGGCTACCAGAACAGAGGGTATTCTCCATCCATTGGGACAAGGATCATAGGATGATTTATCCTGATAAGGCCTGGCGCTGCTGTCGCTGTTATAATTCGTGGCAATTCTTCCTCTGGAATTATCAGACCATAAATTGAGTTCAGAAAGCTGTGCATCATTCAGGGAAGCAGATCTTCCGAACCAATTGACAGCCAATGCCGTATTGTTATTATAATAGGCAGGTCCCGAATTATCATCCTTGTTTACATAAATAGGACTCATCGGGTTTCTTACGGCAAGCCTCAGGTTGTTGGTAATTGTTGAATTCGAAAGGGTTACATATTTTCTCAGATTATCGAAATTGATTGCCCCTGTAAAATTTTTAGCTCCCCGGTGACGCACTCTTCCTATGGAACCTGAAACTTCATAGAAATCATCCCCTTTCAGCACCAATGTAGGAATCGGATCTTTACGGCCCCACTGGTATAGCAATCCTCCGTTTCTATTCCACTCATTTTGTGTGATGGTATTGGTTATAGCGCCCAGATTTCTATCCATCCAGCCCCAGTCAGAATCCGGAATCAGTTCTATGGTTCCGTCATTTCTCTGTCTTTTTACCCCTTCAAAGCTTTTATAGTCAGGCCCATTCGTAGGATCATCCGTCACCCAGATATGCCAGGACCAGTAAATGTCTCCGTTTACTCTGAAAGCTACTACGGCATTTCCTTTTTTGGTTTTATTGATGGGAACTTTAATCTTGGCATTCTGTCCGGAATCCACTACTTCCAGTGCATAGGAAGAAGTAGACCTGATCAATCCATGAACATCTTCCCACAAAACATCTGCCGTAAGCCGTCCGTTGGGAATGGTAGTCCCGCCCATGTATCTGTCCTGCTGCCACATGGCATAAGCTTTTCTTACGGGAATATAAAGGCCGTCACTATCCTGACTGGGATCAAAAATGTAACTGTTGGGGGCTTTCGTCCAATCGGGAGCAACAACTTTAGACAAACTGTCCGGATGCTCTCCCGCGATTACAGGTTTCGTTCCGGACTGTCCGTGGGTTTTGATTGTCGTAATAGATTTAGATAATGAATCCTGATGTTTAGAAAATACTTTCCGGTACAATTCAGTATGATTTTTTCCTTCGGTTCCAATGCCATCCCCGGCATAGATAGCGTGCGCACTGAGGCAACATAAAAGTGCCGCTAAGTTCTTAAATGACTTTTCCATTTTCCTTAAACTTTGTGTAAAACAAGAAATACAATTCTTAAACCCTTATCAAAAATAATCAATTTATTTTGTAAATAATTATTACATATGGTGAATAAAACATTAACAAATCAACATTAATTGTTTATCAATGCGAAATCACATATATCAACTTAGGTTTTACGAATGTACAGCATTTTTTCTTTACATTTTGCACGCAGACATACAATTTAACTTAAATTTATTCGAAAATGAAGAAAAATCATCTGTTTAAGTTAGACTAATCTATGGTAATATATTCACAGTCATAAATTTAAGGGCATAGAATATATCACCATTATTTTTTCTCTACGGAATGATTTATATGGGTAGTAAACAGGCTTAAAAAGAGTAAAAAACAAAATAATGGGCTTCAAAAAATCCGTTCAGGAAATTAGAATTAAAATCAGCACTGACAGATCTCCCATTTTTTTAAGTATTCAGAAAAACCCGCTGACAAAAGTGAAGAAATTGCCGTATATTATTTAAAATACCAGCTTCTTTCTTTACGGTGACCAAAAGCATCTTATAAAGTTCAGAAAAAATGAAGAAAAAACCGCAGCGGCAGCCCCATCTGGATGCCGATGAGTGCAGAAGGAACACGGTACATAAAATTGGCCAGCAGAACCAACAGAATGAAAACCATCACCCTGCGCTCTTTTAACATCCGGGAATCAAAAAATTTCATTTCCGAAACGGGAATCAGAGAAAGCAGAAGAACAGCAAAGAGAATGAAGTTATTATAGAACCACCTTCCTGTGTCAATGGCAATAAGAAATAAAGGCAAACTTATAAAAAAGGCAAAGCCAAAAGCCATATACAGCTTCCTTCTGTTTTCTGCCGGAAAGTTCTTAAGAACGGTATAAAATACAACGAAAAACAGCTGAAAGATCACACTTATAGCATACAGGCTCAGTTTTCCTATTTCCTTTGTATAATAATCTATCTTAATAAGCTGTGTCTCTTTCCACTGAAAAATATTCTCGTGCTGAAGATCAATACGGCACTCACGGATAAGCTGCAACGTTTTATGATAATCCGTATTAACCCCTGTCAGCAAGACAATCCCTGCCGGTAAATAAAAAGAAAGCAGGATAAGTCCATATCTTTTAAGATCGATTTTTCCGGTGTGAAAATAAAGGGCAAGTAAAAAGTACTGGGCATAAAAGATAAAACTCTCATGGATAAATACCGAAACGGCAAACAATACCAGAAATGCATATTCTTTGTTTTTGGTAAGCTTGTTTTCTGTAAGATAATAAGTAAAAGCAACGAAAAGCAGCCATAAAATACCGTCTTTTCTGGCCCCGATGGCAGGATCTGAAAAAAAACCCCACAGGCAGAAAGGCGTAAGAAGAAACAGGGCATCTACCACATTTCCGTTTTTGTATCTGAAAAGCTTATATAAGAAATAAAAGAATCCGATATGTACCGCCGTCTGTACAAGAAAAACGGAGTACTGAAGTTTTATTGAAAATGCCTCATAGATGAATACGAAAGCTGTCCCCAGCAGACCTCTTCTGCTGAAACCCACTTCCTGATAGTTGATAAGCCAGTCTGCAAATGCGTAACCGTTGCAAACGATATAGGCAAAGTATACTTTAAACAGACATAATACGGTGATGCATAAGAGATAGATAAGAAATGTATAGTCTGTTGCTCCTTTTTTCATCTTTACAGTTTAAGTCTATTTATGCAATCTTTATCTGAAGTAAGGATTGTCTTGGATTGTGTTTATCAGATTTGCGAAATTACACTTTTTCTTTCAAACGCCCTCTGCATTTTTACCCTCAGTATATCAATTATTTCATTACTTTTGCAAGCATAGATTTAGAAGACACAATATATGCATCTGCTGCACCCCTATTATTTGGTTCCCTTCATTATCATTTTATTTTTGAGCTTTGCCGAAGCCTACAGCCCGCAGAAACCGAGCCCGAAGTATATGATCCCCATCGCAGCATGGCTCATTCTGGTGACAGGATTCAGGGATGCCGGCCCTGATTACGGAAGCTATAAAAATATCTACATCTGGTACAGTTCCCACATCGACTATATCGATATTTTCAGAAAAGCACTGAAAATGGACAGCCGGCTCGATATGGAATGGCTGTTTATCCTGATCAATAAAGTGATTTTTGATATTTTTGCAGCACCTCCTTTTTTTATAGTCACTTTTTTCCTGGCCTTGATCTCCATCCCGTTAAATTACATCAATATCAGAGAAAACTCCCTGTATCCCTATACGACCATCCTGCTTTTCTTCTTTCCCAGTTTTTTTATTGGTGAAAACGGCCAGATGAGACAGGCGCTCGGAACCATCATCTGTTATTATTCCATACGATTCATCAAAGAAGAGAAAGTCTGGCATTACCTGTTCTGCATTTACCTGGCTATGGGAATCCATAACGTCTGCCTTTTTTTCCTTCCCATGTACTGGCTGGCAAGAATTCCGATTAACAAGACGGTGATGGCAACCGCTATTATCGGGTCTATGATCCTCTCCCCTTTTGAGATCTACAAATATATGGGAAGCTTCCTTCCTGATGAGAGCAGTTTGATGTCCGGATTCAACAATTACATCAACATGAATAATACAGCCGAAAGGCTCAACGGGGCCATCGGCATTCCTGAAGGAAACGCTATCCTGTCATGTCTGTTTCTTTTTGTATTTGATACCGATATGAAAAAAAAGTATCCTTACTACGAATATATGAGGAATTTCTGTGTGCTGGGAATCTGCTTTTTCTTTATTTTCAGGGGAAGTATCATGTTCTCATCACGGCTTACCGGGATTTTCTTTACCGCAACGGGATATCTGATGCCTTATGCAATGTATTCTGCCAATGCCGCCAGCAGAAGAATGATTCATACGGTAATCGTCTGCTACTGCCTTTTCAATTTTATCATCTTTTCCAGTTTCAATACCATTGTAAGGGGCCGGTTTACCATTGACACCTATACTAATTTCCTACTTCCCTGATAGATGAAACCCTTTTTGGGAAGCAATTATAATACCCGTAATGATTAACGGCATAAAAAGCCGCGCCTCCCAGAAAAGTCCTACCAGGCTGATCATTACCAGATAAGGCAAGGAAAAAAACAGGTACTTCCTGAGAAGCATTTTACCATTATCATCAGACAACCTGTACGGAAAGTACATACTCAGAAGTCCGAATAAAAGTCCTGCCAGGTTGTAAGGGCTTGTGAAATTCCTGATAAGATAAACCCCCTCCATGAATGATGCATGTTGCGGAATAATCAGCCGCAAGGAAATATAAGGGAACACGAATGCAGCTACCAGAAAAAGAGTTTTTTTTACAAAAGAGAAATTACCCCTGAAAAGACCTTCAGGATGAATAAAAACAGCTGCAAAGAAAGCAATGTTAAGGCAAGCAGTTTCCCGTACGAATGTGGAAATGAGAATAATAACTGCTAAAACGGCCAAGTCCGCAGTTTTTGCGCTCATCTGATATCTCAAAGTAAAGAAGATGCCTGAGACATAGAAAAACAGCGCGATACAGTCACAGTTTGTAGGAACATACTGTAGAATTACTATAAAAAATACGGCAATCAGGTGGATCATCCTTCTGGAGTTTTCGTCTGAAAGACTCCCGGCCGGACGCAGCTGTAAAATCCTTTTTAAAACAACAGAGGTCAGCAGGAAGAAAAACGCATTGATCAGAAAGGTAGTGTGATAAAACAGCGATCCCTGTTTCAGAAGAAAACTTTTTGCAAAAGGCAGGTAACGATCCACAACAAAAGTAAAGGCATCAGTACCATAGACACTCAGAAAGTTAGGAATGACACGATAAGCATAGACCGATGAAAACATAAAGTCAGGTGCTTTTTCCCAGGATTTGATACCGATTACATAAGAAGTCTGAAACCCGTAATATGCCATGAGAAACAGAAGGAAAGGAAGAACTACCGTGAACAGAAACCCGTCTGCTTTTTCATCAATTATTTTAAACATATAAATCAAACTTTATGAATCATCCATTTTATATAAAAATGGATATCATTTGTGGGAAACTTTTGCAAAAGTAGATGTTTTTTTATTAGTGTTATCTATTTTATCATTTTTCAGTTAAACTTTAGGTTAATTTTTTTTACACTCATTCTGAATACGGTAAATTTGCAGACCTGACATTCTGCTATGCATCGCTTTTTTATATTTTTATATTATTTACTGTCAAGAAATAAGATCATTTCCCTGCTTGCCGCTGCCGGGATTGCTGCCTTGTGCGGCTATTTCGCTTCGAGAATCAATTTTGAAGAAGATATCAGCCAGATTATCCCTAAAAATGAAAAGTCAGATCTTACAGCAAAAGTACTGAAGCAGCTTAACTTCTCAGATAAAATTATCGTTATTATCGAAAATAGGTTCCGTGATGAAAGCTTCCAGCTGTCTGAAACGGCGGATGCTTTTTTAGAGACCATACATCCTCTGAAACGGTACATCAGGTCAGTACAGGGAAAAGTGAATGATGACGAAATATCGGCTACCTTCAATTTCGTCAACGAAAACCTGCCGCTGTTCCTTGACGGAAACGATTACCGGGAAATCGAAAGAAAACTGCAGAAAGACAGCATTGCAAGACAGGTGGAAGACAATTACCGTTCACTGGTCTCTCCCGCAAGCCTTGTCACGAAAGAATTCATCAAGAAAGATCCGCTGGGAATTACCTTCATGGGCATCAAAAAACTCAATGCCCTGAATCTGAGCAAAGATTTCAGGCTGGAAGACAGCTATATCGTTACGAAGGACGGAAAAAACCTGTTGCTCTTCATTGATCCTGAAAACAGGAGCAGCGATACGAAGAACAATGAAGATTTCATCAACCGGCTGAATGACGCAAAAGATGCCCTTAATGTCCGGTTCAAAGGAAAGACCGAGATCAGCTATTTCGGATCGCCGGTCATTGCCGTTGCCAATGCCCAGCAGATCAAAAAGGACATCCGCAATACGGTGATGATTTCGATGACGGTACTGCTCATCCTGCTGATCTATTACTTCAGGAATTTCTTTACTCCTCTCATTGTTTTTCTCCCGACTGTTTTTTCCGTCCTCCTGGCATTGATGATCCTGTACTTCATCAAAGATAAAATTTCGGCCATTTCATTAAGTGTCGGTGCCATTCTTATTGGTATTACCATCGATTATGCCCTTCATATCCTTACCCATTATAAACACAACAATAATATTGAAGAACTGTACAAGGAAATCACACAGCCTGTCATCCTGAGCAGCGCCACTACGGCCGTTTCTTTTTTATGCCTTGTATTTGTACGTTCGGAAGCGCTGAAGGATCTGGGGCTTTTCGCCGCCATTACAGTGATTCTGTCTTCAGTAACCGCTCTGATCATTGTTCCCCAACTGTATCATCCGAAAGCGAAAGGAACTGATGCCAACACCAACTTCATCGATGCCATCGGATCATATCCCTATGAAAAGAACAGACCGCTGATCATCGGCTGTACGGTCCTCATCATCGCCTGCCTTTTCGGGTTCAGGCATGTAGGCTTCAATGAAGATATCGGTGACCTCAACTATATTCCGGAAGAACTGAAGATCAGCGAAGCCAAGCTTCAGAAGCTTTCGGACATCACCTCAAAATCCATTTATACGATCTCGTATGGTGATTCTGAAGAAGAAGCATTATCCCGGAACACAAAACTAAGCCGCTTCCTGGAGAAAGAAAAGCAACAGGGAAAAATATCAAGCTACAGCTCCCTGGGCAATGTGGTGCTCTCTGAAAAGGATCAGCAGGAGAAAATCCGGGAATGGAATCATTTCTGGGGCAACAACAGGAAAGACCGGACCCTCGGCGAACTGACGGCTGCCGGAACATCACTGGGCTTCAACCGCTCGGCTTTCAACCGGTTTAAAGAAAACCTGGATAAAAGATATACTGTCCTCCCCCTGAGGGATTACGAAAAAGTAAAAGCCCTTCAGACCTCGGAATTCATCAGCCGGGAAAACGGGTTCTATACCGTATCGAATGTGGTGAAAGTGGATGACCGGAAAAGGGATGCTTTCATTAAAGATGTTGAAAAAAACCACGAGGCACTTGCCATTGATCGGCAGCAGATGAATGAAAACTTCCTGGGATTGCTGAAGAGGGATTTCAATACCCTGATCAATTATTCCCTGCTCGCTATCATCCTTACCATCATCATCTTTTTCAGAAATTTTGAATTAACGGTGCTTACCATGTTCCCTATCGTGCTTACCGGTATCGTGACGGCCGGAATCCTGTATTTCCTGGGGCTGGAACTCAATATTTTCAGTACGGTGGTCTGTACGCTGGTCTTCGGAGTGGGTGATGACTTCAGCATTTTCCTTACCCAGGCCATGCAGAAAGAACATACTACCGGTAAAAACGAGCTTCCAACATACCGGACTTCCATCATCCTGGCTGTCTTTACCACCATCCTGTCCATCGGATCGCTGATTTTCGCCAAGCATCCTGCCCTTCATTCGCTGGCGCTGGTTGCGCTGATCGGAATGTTTTCGGTCATCATCATTACCTCTACGCTGTATCCGTTCTGGTTCAGGTTTCTGATTACGGACCGGGCAAGCAAAGGGCTTTCACCGGTTACCTTCAGGCTGTTGCTGAATTCCGTATTTTCTTTCCTGTACTATGGGTTGGGCGGACTCTTTTTTTCATTGGTCATCAGCCCTTTCACCAGAAAATCCAAAGGGAAGAATTTAGATTTTTTCAAATTTGTTTCCGCGCGGTTTTTAACTTCCGTCCTGTTTACGAATCCATTTGTAAGAAAAAAGCTCATTAAAAACCCTGAGGAAGATTTCAGCAGGCCGGCAGTAATCATTGCCAACCATACTTCTTTCCTGGATACGCTGGCTGTCGCCATGACTACCCATAAGATTATATTCCTGGTAAATGACTGGGTGTATCAGTCGCCCGTTTTCGGAAAAATGGTGAGGGCTCTCGGATTTTATCCGGTTTCCCAGGGCATCGAGAACGGACTTGAGCCGCTGAGGGAAAAAGTAAACCAGGGATATTCCCTGATGGTTTTCCCGGAATCAGAACGTTCTTATACCAGTGAAATCAAGAGGTTCCACAAAGGGGCTTTTTACCTGGCAGAACAGTTCGGGCTGGATGTCCTGCCTTTATACATCCATGGAAATGCCGATGTATTGCCCAAAGGAGATTTTATCATCTATGACGGGGCCATTACGGTAAAGGTCGGTGACAGGATCAGGAAAGACGATCCGGCTTTCGGAAACAGCTATCCGGAAAGGACAAAGAAAATCAATGCTTTCTTTAGGGAAAAGTTTGATGTCCTGAGAGCGGAACTGGAAGATGAGCATTATTTCAGAAAAAAATTACTCCTCAGTTTCTTATATAAAGACAATGAGGTGGTCAATGAAGTAAAGAAAGATTTCGACAACAATAAAACGGTTTATGCTGAGCTGAACCGGCACATTCCTAAAAACGCTGTTATCCTGCATATTGCGGATGACTTCGGGCAGCTGGATGTCCTGCTGACGCTTCAGCAACCCGGAAGAACGGTGTTCAGCCTGATAAGGGATGATGAGAAGAGAAGTGTTGCCGAACAGAATTATCTGGTAAGGAAGAGGAAAATCAGATACCTGCAAAGTAAATGTGAAATCAGTAAAAAGCCTGATGTCCTTATGATATCAGATCATCAGTTCAGTTTCAGCGAAAAGGAAAACCTTCCTGAAACCATTGTCTTCAGCAATGTAAACGCCTTGCCTTTAGATCCCACAGCTTACGGGCTGAGATATGATTCCGCTTCGCTGAAAATATTTAGTAGAATATAATAGATATGAAAAGCCTATTTTTGTAACCTGAAAAATATACATGAAAAAAAATATACTTGTCATTTACTATACCCAGACCGGACAGCTGGAAGAGATCGTGAAGAATATGGCCCGCCCGTTTGAAGACAAGGCTGAGGAATATGAGGTTACCTATTATAACATCAGGCTTAAAAAGGATTTTCCTTTTCCATGGCCCAGTGACGTATTTTTCAACACTTTTCCGGAATCCTACCTGCAGATTCCCAGCGAAATCCTTCCGCCGCCGGCAGAAGTCCTCAATACAAAATTCGATCTGGTGCTGTTCGGATATCAGGTCTGGTACCTTACTCCTTCCATCCCGATTATTTCCTTCCTGAAAAGCGGCTATGCAGAAAATATCCTGAAGGATACGCCGGTAGTTACCGTATCAGGAACCCGGAACATGTGGATGCTTTCCCAGGAAAAACTGAAAGTCTATCTGCGCGACCTGAAAGCGAAGCTTGTGGGAAATATTGCCCTGGTAGACCGCCACGACAATTATACCAGTGTACTTACCATCCTGCGCTGGATGACCACCGGAAAAAAGGAAAAATCCGGGATGCTGCCTGCGGCAGGAGTTTCACAGGAAGAAATAAACGGCGCCGGAAAGTACGGCACTATTATTGAAAAGCACTTTGCCGGAAATACGATGGATGCGCTTCAGCCGGATCTTGTAAGAAACGGAGCCGTGGAAATACGGGCCTTCCTGGTAAGAGTGGAAAAAGTAGGAAATAAAATTTTTACGGTATGGTCCAACCTCATCATCAAGAAAAAAGAAAAGCGTCCATTGTTGATTAAATTCTTTAAGGTATATTTGATGGCTGCGATCTGGATTATCTCTCCTATCGTACTGGTTCCGCACCTGCTGACCACCCCTATTTTTTGGTTTAAAAGAAAGAAACAAAGAGAATATTTACAAGGAATTAATTTAAAATAAAATGTACGACGTATTTATAACAAAAGCATCAACATACCTACCGAATGAGCCGGTTTCAAATGATGAAATGGAAACGTATCTTGGCTATATAAATGGCGCAAAATCCAAGGCGAAAGCCATTATTTTAAGAAACAATAAAATTGTCACCCGGTATTATGCACTGGATAAAGAAGGAAATCCTACCCATACCAATGCCCAGATTGCAGCACAGGCAGTAGAAGGGTTGTTCGACGAAAAATTCAGCCGGGAAGATATGGAACTGCTTTCGGCAGGAACTTCTACCCCGGACCAGATCCAGCCTTCCCATGCTTCCATGGTTCACGGGGAGCTGAAGACGAAAAAATCCGTAGCCATCAATTCGGCATCCGGGCTTTGCAACTCCGGCATGAATGCCCTGAATTACGGTTTCCTTTCCGTAAAAGCAGGTGTTAATAAAAACGCAGTCTGTGTAGGATCAGAAAGAATGTCATCATGGATGACCGCCGATAAATTCAATCATGAAGCCGAAAACCTGATTCTTCTGGAAGAACGGCCGATCATCGCCTTCAAAAGGGAATTCCTGAGATGGATGCTTTCCGATGGTGCCGGTGCCTTCCTGCTGGAAAACCAGCCGAGAGAAAATGAAGTCTCTTTAAAAATAGAATTCATTGATTTTTATTCCTACGCCCATGAAATTGAGGCCTGTATGTATGCAGGAACCGAAAAACAGGAAGACGGAAGCCTGAAATCGTGGGCCGATTACCCTTCTGAGGAATGGCTGAAACAGTCGATCTTCTCCCTGAAACAGGACACCAAACTTCTGGATGAATACATCCTGGTAAAAGGTGCGGAAAGCTTGAGAGCTTCTTTTGATAAACATCAGCTTGACCCGGAAAGCATAGACCACGTACTGGCTCATATCTCTTCAGGGTACTTCAAGGAAGGACTGAAAGACGAATTTGCCAAAGTAGGGCTGGATTTTCCTTGGGAAAAATGGTTCTATAACCTTTCGGAAGTCGGCAACATCGGAGCCGGTTCTATCTTCATCGCACTGGAACAGCTGATGAATTCCGGAAGACTGAAAAAAGGGGAAAAAGTACTGCTGTGTATTCCTGAAAGCGGAAGATTTTCTTATTCCTGCGCGCTGTTAACGGTTTGCTAAATGGAAAACACACTGCCTACTTCCGATCAGCATTTTGTGGAAAGCCTGATTC
>NZ_CAJYMO010000207.1 GCF_913776365.1 uncultured Chryseobacterium sp.
ACTTCTGGAAGGCAACCAAATCATCAAAAAGGACGGGAAATATTACATGATGATGATTTCCTGGCCGAGAGGCGGAAAACGGAGGCAGGTCGTGTACCGGTCCGATAAAGTAACCGGACCTTTCGAAAAGAAAGTCGTTCTGGAAGATAATTTCCTAGGATTTTCCTATGCCGGGCAGGGTGCCCTGATAGATGACAAAAATGGCAACTGGTATTCACTGATCTTTCAGGACAGAAATGGAGTAGGAAGGGTTCCTGTTTTACTTCCTGTAAAATGGGAGAACGGATGGCCGGTGCTGGGCGACAACGGAAGAGTGCCTTTGAAAGGAGAGGTTCCGCTTTCACCATTTAAACCAAAAAATCATTTGGTAGAGAGCGATGAATTTTCCGGTAAAAAATTGAAAATCCAATGGCAGTGGAATCATAATCCGGTTAATTCCGCATGGTCATTATCCGAACGGAAAGGATTTTTAAGGCTAAAAACATCCAGAATAGTAGATAATTTGTACCTCGCTCCGAATACATTGACCCAAAGAATGGAAGGCCCGACATCCAGTGGCATAGTGGTTTTGGAGGTAAAAGGAATGAAGGACGGCGATGTTGCCGGTTTCACTGCCTTCAACGGCGATTCCGGGATTTTGTCTGTTGTCATGGAAGGCGGCAAAAAGTATTTGGTATTCTCAACCAACGAAGTGAGCCTGGACAATAAAACCAAGGCGGTAACTGACGTTAAAAAAGAAGAGAAAAAACGCATTCCTTTGAACGCTGACAAAGTCTACTTTAAAATTGATGCCGATTTCAACCTGGGAAAAGACCTGGCAGATTTTTATTACAGCACCGACGGGAAAAACTGGACGGAAATGGCGAAAGATTACAAAATGATTTTCGACTACCGCAGATTCTTTATGGGGTCCAAATTTGCGATCTTCAATTATGCCACTCAAGATCCGGGCGGTTTTGTGGATGTTGATTTTTTCAGGGTTAAAACAGATGTAAAATAAAATTGAATAATCTGGAAAATTTAGATATTAAAGTTACATTGGCAAAAAACACCATAAGCCATAAAATGGCGAAATCAACAGCATAGGGTGCAGCCCTATGAAATCTACGAAAAAACAGATAGGATGAGTAACCAGACCAAATTGAAAGCCCTGAAAGGGCGGCTTAAATCAGCATAGGGTGGTAGCCCTATGACAAAAAAGCACAACGGAAAAACCAATTCCTGAAAGGGCAGCATCATCAGGATAGGGTGTCAGCCTTGTGACAAAAAGTGCTAAATAACCAGTCATTAAGACTCTCTAGGAGCAGCGTAATAATATATTATGATAAGAATGCTCCGTTGGAGCATCCTGTTAGTAGCAGAATGTTGGCAATATCTGCCAAATTATAGCTCCGTAGGAGCGTCCTGTTAATAATGCATCCGTTAATAAACCAACGGTAAATCAATAATAAAAACAATAAAAAATAAACCCTTGCCGGTATTATTTTTTTATCTAAATTAATAAGTGTAAAAATTACAAATAAAAACCAATGAAGATTACATCTCTACTTATCATAAGCGCATCCTTAATCGTGGTGCCGTTAACAGCCCAGAATACACAGAGACAGGCTCCTGCAGGATTTGATGTGGCCAATACCGGAATTCCTCATGGTAAGATCGACTCCATTCAATATCCCTCAAAGACCGTAGGCGTAACCCGAAAAGCACTGATTTATACGCCGCCGGGCTTCAAAAAGGGGAATAAATATCCGGTATTGTACCTGCTTCACGGGATAGGCGGGGACGAAAAAGAATGGTATAAAAACGGGACGCCGCAGATTATTCTTGACAATCTGTATGCGCAAGGAAAACTTACCCCGATGATTGTCGTGCTGCCAAACGGGAGAGCGATGAAAGACGACCGCGCAACCGGCAACATCATGGCCAAAGACAAAGTGGAAGCATTTGCTACTTTTGAAAAAGATTTACTGAACGATCTCATTCCGTATATAGAAAATAAATTTCCGGTTAAAAAAGACCGTGACAACAGAGCGATTGCCGGACTTTCGATGGGTGGCGGACAAACCCTGAACTTCGGGCTTGGAAACATCGACAAATTTGCCTGGGTGGGAGGGTTCTCATCCGCTCCGAATACAAAAGAACCGCAGAAGCTGCTTCCGGATCCCGCTAAAGCAAAGAATTTAAAACTGCTCTGGATTTCCTGTGGTGATGCAGACGGACTGATGCCGTTCAGCAAAAGGACCCACGATTACCTGGCGCAGAATAAAATTCCGCATATTTTCTACATCGAACCGGGTGGCCACGATTTCAAAGTATGGAAAAATGATCTGTATATTTTCTCCCAGCTGATTTTCAAGCCGGTTGACAAAACCACCTTCTCCGATTTTACCGTATTGGGTCTTCCTGCAGAATCCAACATCCGGAATGCACAGTACCCGCAGATCATGCCCAACGGAAAGGCCATTTTCAGGGTAAAAGCACCGGAAGCACAGAAAGTCCAGATCGATCTTGGAAAAAAATACGACCTGACCAAAGATCCGGATGGCGTCTGGAAAACAACGACCGATTCTTTAAGCGAAGGATTCCATTACTATTCAATGGTAATCGACAATGTACCGGTGGCAGACCCTTACAGCAAAACCTTTTACGGAATGGGAAGATATGCCAGCGGAATCGAAGTACCTTTTGCTGGCGATGGCTATTATACGATGAAAGACGTTCCGCACGGAGACATCAGGATTCAGAATCTTTTCTCGAAAGTAACCAATTCCTGGAGGAGGGTGTTTATTTACACGCCGCCGGGCTATGATAAAAATACTGCTGAATCGTATCCGGTGCTGTATATCCTGCACGGCGGCGGCGAGGACGAAAGCGGATGGGCGATGCAGGGAAAAACCAACCTGATTATGGATAACCTGATTGCCGAAGGCAAAGCCAAACCGATGATCATCGTGATGCCGGATGCCAACATCGGACCTGCTGGATTCGGAAGCTTCGGAGACCGTAATCTTCAGATGTTTGACAAGGAACTGAAAGAATCGGTAATCCCGTTTTCCGAAGCGAATTTCAGGATTAAAAAAGATGCGGCCAACAGGGCATTGGCCGGACTTTCAATGGGCGGAATCTACACGCTGCACACCGGTGTTCAGAATTACAATATGTTTTCCTCGCTGGGTGTTTTCAGTTCAGGATGGATCCTGCCTTCACTACAGGAAGTAGCGGACAAAGAATATCAGTTTATGACCGATAACCAATCGCAGATCAATTCCAACATCAAAAACTTCTGGATTTCGATGGGCGGAAAAGAAGACATCGCTTACAAAAACTGCCAGGTGATGATGAAAAAACTGGATGATCTGGGCATTAAATATACCTATTCCGAATATCCGGGCGGTCACACCTGGCCGGTATGGAGGAACAACCTGTACAACTTTGCGCAGCTGCTTTTCAAATAAATCCGGAGACCAGCGCACATTTTAGAAGGAGATACAAAGCGACAGTGCCGGTGATGAAGCAGATTGATGATGTGCACACTTCATCAGATCAGCCTGCCGAACATTTCTTTGCCTGCTTACATTAAACATTAGGAAAAGTTAACCTTTGTATTAAGAAAAATCCGTAAGGTAATAAACTTTAAGTCTGTAGCATTCAGTCTTATCCAAATCACAAAAAATGAATTTTAACACAGTAAAAACCAGAATACTTATCCTTACGGTGGTCATGCTCTCCGGAAATATTGATGCGCAATCCTATAAAAAAACGGATTCCGGATTGAGTCTTTCTGCGGGAAATCTGGCTATTGAAGTAAAATGGTACGGCGGTAATACGGTAAGGATAATGAAATATCCGGTTGGAAAATCATGGGTGAAAAACAGCCTGGCAGTCATCCGAAAGGAACAGCAGACCCGGTTTTCGGTTTCCGAAAACAATGATGCTATTTTATTAAAATCGGATCAGCTCCAGCTTTCCATTGATGTTAAAACCGGGAAAATAAGTTACCGGTCACCGTCAGGACAGGAGCTTTTGAAAGAAACCGGAAGTAATTTCAAGCCATTCAACGATGCCGGGAATCAAACCCTTTCTGTTTCACAGTCTTTTCAGCTGGAGAAAGAAGAGCCGATCTATGGCCTGGGAATTCTGCAGAACGGGAAAATGTCTCAGCGGAATACCGATGTTAAAATGATTCAGAACAACACGTGGGATTTTATTCCGTTCTTTCAGTCGGTGAAAGGATATGGCATTTTCTGGGACAACGAATCGCCGACCCAATTTACCGATACGCCGCAGCAGACGTCTTTCTCTTCCGAGGTGGGAGAGGGCATTGATTATTATTTTATTTATGGAAAAAATGCCGACGGCGTAGTAGCCGGAATGCGGAACCTGACCGGGAATGTGCCGATGCTCCCGCTCTGGACTTACGGCTATTGGCAGAGCAAAGAACGCTACAAAAGTCAGGATGAACTGGTAGATGTAGTAAAAAAATACAGGGAATTAAAAGTCCCTCTTGACGGAATCATTCAGGATTGGCAGTATTGGGGAAACAATTACCAGTGGAATGCTATGGATTTCATCAGCCCTGATTTTCCCGATGCCAAAAAAATGATTCAGGATATTCATGATAGGAACGCACATCTTTCTGTTTCCATCTGGTCATCCTTTGGGCCGATGACGAATCCGTACCGGGAAATGGATCAGAAAGGAATGCTGTTCAACTTTAAAACGTGGCCGGAATCGGGGCGTGATGTATGGCCGCCGGATATGAATTATCCTTCCGGGGTACGTGTCTACGATGCGTACAACCCCGAAGCCCGGAATATGTATTGGAAATATTTAAACAAGGGCCTCTTCAGCTTAGGAGTAGATTCCTGGTGGATGGATTCTACCGAGCCCGACCACCTCAGTCAGAAACCGGAAGACCTCGATACCAAAACGTACTTAGGATCATTCAGAAAAGTGAGAAATGCCTATCCGTTAATGACGGTAGGCGGTGTTTATGACCATCAGCGCGAAACGACAGGCGATAAAAGGGTTTTTATTCTCACCAGATCGGCATTTGCCGGCCAGCAGCGATATGGAGCCAATACCTGGTCGGGTGATGTCAATTCTTCCTGGGAAATGTTGCGCAACCAGGTGCCGGCAGGTTTAAATTTCAGCCTTACCGGAAACCCGAATTTCAATTCCGATATCGGCGGTTTCTTTGCCGGTGTTTACCGAAGGAATGGCGGTGCGAAGAGCCCGGTGTTCCAGGAATTGTATGTTCGCTGGCTCCAGTACGGAACTTTCACTCCGATGATGCGTTCCCACGGGACCGATGTTCCCAGGGAAATTTACCAGTTCGGGAAAAAAGGTGATGTCGTGTATGATGCAATAGAAAAATTCATCAGGCTGCGGTACAGCATGCTGCCGTATATTTATTCCGTTTCCCATGACGTTTCCAAAAACAATTCGAGTTTTCTCCGGGCATTGTCAATGGATTTTTCATCAGACAAAAATACCTGGGATCTCAATAATGAGTATCTTTTTGGGAAGTCATTGCTGGTAGCACCCGTTCTCTATGCGCAGTACACCCCGGAAAAAATCATAACCACCGATGAAAACCAGGGCTGGAATAAAGACAACGGCACGAAGAAAGAAAATCAGGATTCCAAGATCGATTTCACCCAAAATAAACCCATGCAGGTCTATCTTCCGGCCGGAACCGATTGGTTCGACTTCTGGACGAATCAGAAGCACAGCGGCGGTCAGAAGATTGAAAAATCCGTTACCCTCCAAAGCATTCCATTATACGTGAAAGCAGGAAGCATTATTCCGTTCGGTCCTGATGTACAATATGCAACGGAAAAAAAATGGGATCAGCTTAACGTAAAAATTTATCCCGGAGCGGATGCCGATTTTGTTTTGTACGAAGACGAATTCGATAATTACAATTACGAAAAAGGAGCCTTTACTGAAATCCCTTTTCACTGGAACGAAAAATCAAAAACACTTACCGTTGAAGCCCGGAAAGGTAAATTTAACGGGATGATTGAAAAAAGAAATTTCAGTTTACTTCTTCCGGACGGTCAGCAGAAAACCGTGAATTATTCCGGGAAAAAGATCAACATAAGTTTTAAATAATCTTAAAGTATGACAATGAAATTTTTAAGTTTATCCATGATATTCGGATGCTTCCAGGTCGCATTTGCCCAGAATCCCATCATCCAGACCAAATTCACTGCCGACCCTGCGCCGATGGTTTACAAAGACACAGTTTTCCTTTATACCAGCCACGATGAAGATGATGCTTTCGGATTCAAAATGAAAAACTGGCTGCTGTACACATCTACGGATATGGTCAACTGGACCGATCATGGCGTTGTGGCTTCCCTGAAAGATTTTAAATGGACCGATCCCGAAAACGGAGCCTGGGCTCCCCAGGTCATTGAAAGAAACGGAAAATTCTATATGTATTGCCCGATGCCGGGACAACGCGGAATCGGCGTGTTGGTGGCGGACAGTCCGTACGGTCCTTTCAAAGATCCGATCGGAAAGCCGCTGGTTAAAAATTCCTCCGATGATATTGATCCGACGGTGCTGATCGATGATGACGGACAGGCCTATCTCTATTGGGGAAATCCCAACCTTTGGTACGTTAAGCTGAATGAAGATATGATTTCGGTAAAAGGCGATGTGGTAAAAGATCCGTCCATTGCCAAAGTAAAAGGGGCAGCTGATCCATTTCATTACCAGGAAGGGCCGTGGGCATGGAAAAGAAACGGAAAATATTATATGGCGTATGCCTCAACCTGCTGTCCCGAAGGAATCGGTTATGCGATGGGAAAATCGGCGACCGGACCTTGGGAATTCAAAGGAATGATCATGGACAGCGATAAACGTTCCAACGGAAACCATCCGGGAATTATCGATTACAAAGGCAAAACCTATGTTTTCGGATTCAATTACAACATCGGAAAACAGACCATGAGCAAACATTACGAACGCCGTTCGGTCTGCGTGAGTGAAATGAAATACAATGCCGACGGCACCATCCAAAAGCTGCCGTTCTGGAATCCTGAAGGTGTAAAAAGAATAGCAACCCTCAATCCGTACAACAGGGTAGAGGCCGAAACCATTGCCTTCAGCGAAGGCCTGAAAACCGAGAAAATGACCGAATTGGAAAGGAACAATCCCTATGATACCGGAAAGAAAATTACCGACCTGATTGTAGTTTCATCCGTCAATAATGGCGATTACCTTAAAGTTCAGGGCGTGGATTTTTCCCAGGGAACCCAATCTGTGGAAGTCTCCGCAGCTGCTTTGTACGGCGGCAGTATAGAAATCCATACCGATGCTGTTGACGGACCGCTCTTAGGAACCGTCCGGGTAGCCGGAAAAGCAGAAGGCGATCTTTTTAAAACAATCAAAACACCGGTCAAAAACATCAAGGGCATCCACGATCTCTATTTTGTCTTTAAAGGAGAAAAAGACCTTTTCTATTTCGATTGGTGGAAGTTTAATACAATGAATTAAAAAATGCTGAAGAATAAAATACTCATCCTTTCCACGGCTTTCTTATTGGCAGGCCAGATTTCAAATGCCCAATCCACCGTATGGCTGGACAAACTCGACCTAAGCGTTGTCACGCAGGGAAACGGGAAACCCGGAATCAATACGTCCGTGGACGGTAAAAAACTGACGATTGCCGGCAAAACGTTTGACCGGGGTTTCGGAACCCACGCCGAAAGTTCTTTGCTGATTAGATTAGACGGAAAAGCTACAAAATTTTCAGCATGGGTCGGGATCGACGATGAAATGAAAGGCCACGAGCCCGCAGTGGAATTTGAAATTTACGGCGACAACAAAAAACTCTGGTCAAGCGGCATTATGCATCTGGGCGACAAAGCCAAACCCGTTTCGGTATCGTTAAAAGGAATCAAACAGCTGGAACTGGTCGTTGCAGATGGCGGAAACGGTCCGTATTACGACCACGCCGACTGGGTGGATGCCCGGTTTGAAACCACCGGTGTTTCTACATTGGAAACCTTCAACCCGATTGCTTCGGAACCCTATATCTTAACCCCTAAACCTTCGGCTGTACCGAAGATCAATTCCGCAGGGATCTACGGCGTCCGCCCTGGTTCACCC
>NZ_CAJYMO010000208.1 GCF_913776365.1 uncultured Chryseobacterium sp.
TGTGAAAACGGAAATTTATTCGTTTCCGGGATTGGTTGAAAATCCGGATCTTACCCAGAAGAAGCCAGCAGCTGTGAAGACGGTCCTCTTTAAAGATATTCATGAAAAAATCGGAGCGCAGGTGCCCCTTGGTTTCAAAAAGAATTCAGTCTATGTTCTGAGGCTGAACGAAGGCATCCGTGGCGAGCGCTTCAGGCTGGATATCATAAAGAACGCAGACCCGAAAAAAGTAGCTGAACTGAACCGGTATCTTACCGGAAAGATTTCGCATGGTGGAATAATGACAGAATCCATCGATACGAAAGAGAAGAAGAATATTGCCACAAGCTTTATTATAGCCGTTACCGAAGAAGACCGCTTTGATTTTGAGGCCCTGAAAGCCAGATTCGGTACTCTGATCACCGGTATTTCGAAGGTGGCCGCTTATAAAAGTACCCTGTTCATCAAAATAACAACTTAGAGAATGGATTTTTGCGCATTGGATTTTGAGACGGCTACCCACGATCGGAACTCGGCCTGCGAACTGGGAATCTGTATTGTACAGGATTCCAAAATTGTAGAAACTAAAACCTGGCTGATCAAGCCGCCCAGCTTTCCCTATTTCAGCCCGTTCAATACCGCTGTACACGGTATTCTTCCTGATGACGTAAAAGACGCTCCTACCTTTGACGAGATCTGGTATGAGGTGGAACAGCATATGTACGGAACCCTTATGATTGCCCATAATGCGGGATTTGATGCCGGGGTTCTGCGTGGATGTCTGAATCATTACGGGATGTTTACCCCGAAACTAAATTACCTGTGCAGCATTCAGCTGGCAAAAAAATCCTGGAATTATCTTCCGCGTTACGGCCTGAAGAACCTGGCAGAATATCATCAGATCAATTTCAATCATCACCGGGCGGGAGACGATGCTGAAGTCTGTGCAAGAATTGCCCTGCTGGCTTTTGAAAAACTCCTGCTCACCAGCAATGAGGAAATTGCCGATTTCATGAAGCTGAAAATTAAAAAATTATAATTTCCGAATGGATTAAAGGCGGCTAAAGCCCTGGAAAAATAATGATAGGGTACAAATGAAAATGTTAGATAAGGATCAGAAGACAGGCTTCAGAAGGTGAATGGGAGCCCGGGAACTTTTCTCATCAACACTACCTGCAGCAGGAGTGAATTTTAGATGCCTTATTTACCGGCCATCAGGGAGAACTTCCTGCTTGCCGGTCTTTTTTTCAACTTTATGATAAACTGAAAATAACCGGGAATAAAACAAAAATACAGGACAAGTCTAAATAGCTTTCGTATAAGATGCAAATGGTTATCAGACGCTTTACGGAAAGAAACGGCGAGGCAGTAGTTGATCGTCCGTTTTAATTGCTCAGAACTTCTGAAAGTAAATTGAATTTTGGAATGTCGATTTCAAAATTTTCCTGCGTCTCAATGTTTTTTACCAGGTATTTGCCGCTCATGTTGCCAACTCCTGAACGGAGCATTACATTGGAAAAATAGGTAAAGTTTTCGCCCGGAATAATTTCAGGCGTTAATCCGATCACCCCATCCCCTACAATTTCTGTATATCCGAAACCGACATCAAAAATCAGCCATTTCCGTTTCAGCACCTTGATAGGAAAATCACCGTCATTTTCTATGGTCACATGATACTTAAAAACATGCCTGTTTTCAGAGGGATAACTGTTTTTACTGTCATACTCAGGGATGACAGAAACTTTAATATTGGAGGTAGTTTTTGAAAACATCATTGGAGTATTTACTTAAAAGATACAAAAATCTCGCCTTTTTGAGGCGAGATTATAAAACTTATGGATTTGTGGGATTATAATCCGAGACCTTTTCTCTCGTCTCCGCCCATTAAAACCGCTACAGGATTGTCTATCGCTTCTTTTACTGCAACAAGGAATCCAACGGACTCTTTACCGTCGATAATCCTGTGATCGTAGGACATAGCCACATACATCATAGGACGGATGACCACCTGCCCGTCTACCGCAACCGGTCTCTGGATGATGTTGTGCATGCCCAGGATAGCGGATTGAGGAGGGTTGATGATCGGTGTGGACAACATCGATCCGAAGGTACCGCCATTGGTAATGGTAAAAGTACCACCTGTCATTTCATCCACCGTGATTTTTCCGTCTCTCACTTTGATAGCGAGATCTTTGATGTTAGCCTCCACTGCCTGGAAGGACATGTTTTCCGCATTTCTCAATACCGGTACCATCAGTCCTTTCGGGCCTGAAACGGCAATTGAAATATCGCAGAAGTCATAATTTACTTTAAAGTCTCCGTCAATGGATGCATTTACGTCAGGATACAGCTGTAATGCTCTGGTTACCGCTTTTGTAAAGAAAGACATGAATCCGAGACCTACTCCATGCTTCTGTGCAAATTCTTCTTTATATAGTTTTCTCAGCCTGAAGATTTCGGACATATCCACTTCATTGAAAGTCGTCAGCATTGCGGTTTCATTCTTTACGGAAACCAGTCGCTGAGCGATTTTTCTTCTCAGTACTGAAAGTTTGGTCGTGGTTGTGGATCTTGAGCCGGTAGCGGTAACCGGAGTTCCGCCCATGGCAGGAACCGCTGCTAGTTCAGCGTCAGATTTTGTGATCCTTCCGTCTCTACCGCTTCCGGACACCTGTGTGGCATCCATTCCCTTTTCATCAAGGATCTTTTTGGCAGCAGGAGAAGGCGCACCTGTAGCATAGGTCTGAGGAGCTGCTACAGGAGCAGGCTGGGCAGCAGGCTTCGGACCTTCCTGTTGGGCAGGCTGAGCTGCCTTAGGGGCTTCTTCCTGTTTCGGAGCCTCTGCTGCAGGAGCAGCACCGCCGGCAGGTTTTGCAGCATCCATATCAATTAAACAAACCACTTGTCCTACCTGTACCACATCACCTTCCTCAGCTTTCAACGTAATGATACCGCTCTGCTCAGCAGGCAGCTCAAGCGTCGCCTTATCTGAATCCACTTCAGCAATCGGCTGGTCTTTTTCTACGTAATCACCGTCTTTTACAAGCCATGTTGCAATTTCAACTTCTGTGATGGATTCGCCCGGTGAAGGAACTTTCATTTCTAAAACTGACATATCGTATTTTTTATTTTTTTTTGATTATTATTTTTTATTAAGCGGTTACCGGTCTTTTTACCGGGGCATCATCCCTGTCAAATACCCTGTTGATTACGGAATTCTGGTTTTTCTCAAACATTTTATGGCTTCCCGGGGCCGGAGCACCGCTTGGAACCGGAGCAATAACCTGGATTCCGGTCTCCCTGAAGTTTCTCAGGATATAAGACCATGCACCCATATTTTCAGGCTCCTCCTGTGCCCAGACAATGTCTTTTTTGTTCTCATATTTGCTGAAAACAGCCTCAATGGCGTCAGCCTGTAACGGATATAGTTGTTCGAACCTTACCAATGCCACGTTTTCGGCATTCAGTTCTTCCTTTTTAGCCAGTAGCTCGAAATACAGCTTACCGGAGCAGAGCACCAGTTTTTCCACTTTTGCAGGATCTGCCGTAGGGTCATCCAATACCGGCTGGAATCCTTTCTCAGCAAAATCTTCCAGTGGGGAAACCACTTTCGGATGTCTCAGCAATGATTTAGGGCTCATGACGATCAATGGCTTTCTGAATGCCCATTTCAGCTGTCTTCTCAACAGGTGAAAATAGTTTGCCGGCGATGTTACATTGGCAACCACCATATTTTCATTAGCACAAAGGGTCAGGAACCTTTCCAGTCTGGCGGAAGAGTGCTCGGCACCCTGCCCTTCGGAACCGTGAGGCAATAACATCACAAGGCCGTCCTGGATCTTCCACTTTTCCTCTGCCGCTGCCAGGTACTGGTCAACAATGATCTGTGCGCCGTTAACGAAGTCCCCGAACTGGGCTTCCCAAATGGTCAGTGTGTTCGGAGAAGCCATCGCATATCCGTAATCGAATCCTAACACGCCGTATTCTGAAAGGTGGGAGTTGTAAACATCAAACCTGCTCTCTGAGACATGTCGTAACGGGATATACTCTTCTTCGGTATCTTCCGTTTTTACAACAGCATGCCTGTGGGAGAAAGTTCCCCTTTCCACATCTTCACCGGAAATTCTTACGTTGTGACCTTCTACCAGAAGCGTGGCATATGCCAGCCATTCTCCCAGTGCCCAGTCCAGCGTGTTTCCTTCAATGGCTTTGATCCTGTTTTCAAAAAGCCGTGTAATCTTATTCAGGAATTTTTTATCGGCAGGAAGGGTAGACATTTTGATAGCGAGCTCCTTCAGCTTTTCAAGGTCAAAGGCAGTATCTACAGCTTCCTGCACGGCTCCTCTCCTGGCAATCGGGTAGTTTGTCCAGTCTTCAGCCATAAAAACGTCCATTACGTTTTTCTCAATTTCTTTGGAAGCATCGAAATCCTTATCCAGCAATGCTTTGAATTCAGATTCCATTTTAGCGATCACTTCGTTGGAAGTTACACTGTCCTTCAGTAAAAGATCTTTATAAATTTCTCTAGGATTCGGATGCTTGGAAATCAGTTTATAAAGGTTCGGCTGGGTAAATCTTGGCTCGTCACCTTCGTTATGCCCGTATTTTCTGTACCCCAGAAGGTCTATGTATACATCTTTACCGAATTTAGCCCTGAAATCAGCCGCGAAATGGATAGCATGAACCACTGCTTCCGCATCATCTGCATTCACGTGCATTACAGGAGATTCCGTGACTTTGGCAATGTCCGTACAATAGGTGGACGATCTTGCATCCATATAGTTGGTGGTAAATGACACCTGGTTGTTTACTACGATGTGAACCGTACCTCCGGTTCTGTAGCCTTCCAGCGTCATCATCTGGGCCACTTCGTAAGCGATACCCTGACCTGCCAAAGCACCGTCACCATGAATGATGATCGGCAATACTTTAGAATAGTCTTTGTATTTATCATCTACTTTGGCGCGGCAGATCCCTTCTACCAGGGCTGCTACCGTTTCAAGGTGAGACGGGTTCGGCGTTAAATTAATGGAAACCTCCTCACCGGAAGCCGTTTTTATTTTTTTGGATGATCCTAAATGATATTTCACATCGCCGGAGAATACGTCTTCTTCAAATTCTTTTCCTTCAAATTCCGAAAAGATCTGCTTGTAGGATTTGTCGAAGATATTGGAAAGTACGTTCAGTCTTCCTCTGTGCGCCATTCCCAGCACCACTTCGTCAACACCCAGTTGGGAAGATCTTGAGATTAACTGGTCCAGAGCAGGAATCAGGGTTTCCCCTCCTTCCAGGGAGAATCTTTTCTGACCGACGAATTTGGTATGAAGATAATTTTCAAATGCTACCGCCTGGTTCAGTTTCAGCAGGATTTCAGTTTTTTCATTGGCAGAAAGGTTCGGATGGTTTTCATTCACCTGAAGCCACTGTTTGATAAAATCTTTTTCCTCAACGTTGTTGATGTGCATGTACTCCACCCCGATGGAATCACAGTAAATATTTTCCAGATGGGTGATCAGCTCCTGCAGGGTAGCCGGGCCTTTCATTCCCGTTTCAACGGCACAGTTGAATTTGCTAGTCAGATCAGACCTGTCGAGACCGAAGTTTTCGATATCCAGGGTCGGTGTATAATGTCTTCTTTCTCTTACAGGATTGGTTTTGGTGAACAGATGGCCTCTCGTCCTGTAGGCTTCGATGAGGTTAACCACCTTGAACTCCTTTTTGATGTGCTCGGGAACCTCACCGTTTGACGCAGCCTGTGATGCCTGCTGTACTACCGGGGCTGAAGCGGCCGGAGCCTGAACATACTGAATGTTTTCGTCATCGCCATAGTTCTCCAATGCGAAATCGAAGCCCTGAAAGAAAGCTTTCCATGAGGGTTCCAGAGAATCCGGGTATTTTAAGTACTGTTGGTATAAATCCTCAATTAACTGAGAATGAGCTGCGTTTAGGAATGAAAATCTGTCCATTATTACAGTTTATCTGTTATTAAAATTTGTTAGTAGAATTAAGCATCAAATTTAATAAAAAAAACCGACTTTATCCGGACTGCCTTTCTTAAAAAAACCATAAAAGGCGCATTTTGATTTAAATTACTTAAATACTGATAATGAGAGCTTCATATTGACCTCCTGATCCTCTGCCGGCCGCTCGATGAAAGTCTGGCGGATGTCATTGAACCTCATCTCCTCTTTTTTCGCTTTCTGGATAAGCTGCTGGATTGCCTTTACCCTTCCTGCATAGTCCCCCTTATAATACATGATGTAATTCTGCGTGGCGCTCAGGGTCCTGAAACTGAAATTATTATCCGTTAGACCGAACTTTTTGGAGAGCGGGATTCCGAGAAAGTAGGATACTTCCTTATCTTTATAATTGTCAGCATCCGTAATCAGGACCGGAAAGCCGAATTCATCGTCTTTTTTACCCAGGTCCATCGTGACATAATTGTACATTTTATTGTAATTCATCACGATATTCTTATATAAGGATTCTTTCTTATTGGAAGCGCTCACATTGATGCCGAGCAACAGTTTTTCCTCCTCATTTTCCACCATGATGCTGTCATATTTTATAGCAGCCATCTGATTGTCTTTCTCTACTTTATTGCCCAGGACATTTTTAAGATTCAGCATGCTTTTATCGATGTTTTCGGCAAAGCGGTCTTCCGTCCAGAAATTTTCCACTCTCTGCAGAACAGAGAGTTTCGGGGTATGCACCATCCACGTAATCCTTGTTTTTTCAGCAGAGACAGCTTTGAACTTGACGTCCACTAAAGTAGGGTTTTCATTACGGTCTTCAAACAGCTGGTACCTCAGTGTTTTGTTCGGGTTTTCGTACCGGATGAACATTTCACCACCGGTTTCATTTTTAGGGTCTGCATAGCTGATGGAGCTCCCCTGCCCTTCATATGGCGTATAATAATCAATATCAATGGTTTTTGAGCTGGTAAAGAAATTATTCCAACGGGTAAAATGCTGCAGGTTATTGAACTGGCTGAATACTTTCTCAACAGGATAATCAATTTCCTTTTCTATCCTGAAGTTCTTGCTTTCCTCCACGAAATAATACATCGAAGCTGTATAAGCCCCGACCAGCAAGACCGCCAATACCGCTATGATTTTAAAAAAACGCATGGCACAAATGTATAGAAAATAACAAAAGTGACCAATATATTGGCCACTTCAGTTGCTGTATTTGTATAAATTATCCTATATGTGTCCCGTGGGTAATCACGGCTCCTTTTTTCACCACGATAATACCGTCCTGTACGGAGTATGTTCCATAGTCGCCGTCCTGAAGGTGCTTTCCTCCGATAATGCGTACATTGTCGCCAATATTGCAGTTCTTATCCAGGATTGCCTTCTCGATATAGCAGTATTTCCCGATTCCCATGCTCGGGCGGCCTTCACGGTCATTATTAACAATCTCCGTAGTATCCTGATAGAAATCAGATCCCATGACGTACGAATTCACAATCGTACTTCCTTTATCGATGCGGGTCCTGTTGCCGATAACCGAATTCTCAATTTTATCCGCCATAATGATGCATCCGTCTCCGAAAACAGCTTTACTCACATATGACCCGTTGATTTTGGAAGGCGGAAGCATCCTTGCCCTTGTATAAATCGGGGAAGAGGAAAAGAGATTGAACTGCGGGAAGTCCTGACAGAGATCCAGATTGGCTTCGTAGAAAGACTCTATAGTTCCGATATCGGTCCAGTATCCTTCATACTGGTAGCTTAAAGTAGTATATTTCCCGATGGAATTGGGGATAATGTCTTTACCAAAATCATCGCCGGCACCTTCTTCAAACATTTTTTTAAGGATACTTTTAGTAAAAATGTAAATTCCCATAGATGCCAGGTATTCTTTTCCTGCGTGCTTGTTTTCTTCCGAAACTTCAGACTGCAGTCCATTCAGCATATCGTATCCCGGCTTTTCCACAAAAGAAGTGATATTGCCTTCGTCATCCGAGCTCAGGATACCGAATCCGGTGGCATCCTTGGCATTAACAGGAATGGTGGCAATGGTTACGTCACCGCCTTTTTCGATGTGGAAATCCAGCATTTCCCTGAAATCCATCTGGTACAGCTGATCACCTGAAAGGATCAGGATGTAGTCATAATCGTACTTATCAAGATGCTTCATCGACTGCCTTACCGCATCAGCCGTTCCCTGGTACCAGCTTTCATTCTCTACATTTTGCTCTGCAGCAAGAATATCCACAAATCCCTTACTGAAAATATCAAAGTGATAAGAATTTTTAATATGGGAATTCAGTGAGGCTGAATTAAACTGCGTGAGGACCAGGATCTTGTTCATTCCGGAGTTCAGACAGTTGAAAATAGGGATATCTACCAATCTGTATTTTCCTGCGATCGGTACGGCAGGTTTTGATCTTGTGTACGTTAAAGGAAAAAGCCTGGTTCCTCTGCCACCCCCTAAAACAATGGATATAACATTACGGTTCATAAATATAGTGTGTGTATTATCTTTGAGTTACTATTTTACGTTAATTGATATCAGTTTTATTTTTATTCTCCTGTTTTATATGTTCATTTCCTGCGAAGCCATTCCGGTGCTTCCGGTAAGTTTCTGTCTTTCGTACAGGAGTAATCTGTTTATTTTGCCCTAAATTGCATTAACCTGTTCAGGTGAAGCGGGCAAAGATCAAACCAAAAGACGGATTTCCTGACGGTCCTTAATTAGAGTAGACCTGTATGTATCGCTCTGCCGATTTTTCCCAGGTGAAATCAAAATTCATGTTGGCATGGATCAGGTGGGCCATTACATCTTTACGGTTGTAAATCATCATGGCCCTGTTCATGGCATGAATGATGTCATCAACACCCGGATAGGTAAAATTAATCCCTGCTCCGCCGGTGGAAATATCCTTTACCGTATCCCTCAGTCCGCCGGTATAGGAAACGACCGGAATGGTACCGTATTTCATCGAATACATCTGGTTCAGCCCACAAGGTTCCACCCTTGACGGCATCAGCAGAAAATCTGCCGAAGCATAAATCTGATGGGAAAGATGTTCCTTATATCCGAGATCCAGTGCAAAATTGGTATAGATATAATCATATTCTTTCAGCTTGTTTTCGATGTAGCTGTTCCCCGATCCCAGAATCATGATATTCAGCGCACCATAGCTCTGTTTGATGCTTCTCCAGACTGTGTCAGGAAGCAGGTCGGCCCCCTTCTCCGTCGCAAACCTTCCGATAAATGCAAATAGCGGAAGTTCAGGCCTCAGACCATAATCATGGCACAGCTTCTCTTTATTCTTCTTTTTCAGGGCAACTGCATCGTTCACACCGAAATTAAAATCCAGCATCGGATCGGTCTGGGGATTCCATACTTCGGTATCAATCCCGTTAATGATTCCGAAAGCTTTTCCCGCTTCGCTTCGTACAAGGCCCTCCAGCCCTCTGAAACTCGTTAAGAGTTCTTCAAGGTATCCCTGTGAGACCGTCGTAAATGCATGGGCGCACTTGATCATGCTGGCCAATGGATTGATGAGTCCTTCCCAATCCATCATCCCCCATCTGAACTGATCGAAAGACGGCATATAATTCGCCATTTCCCAGCTCATCATTCCCTGATATTCGCCATTGTGGATGGTTCCTACGGTTTTTACGCCTTTAAGGAATGAAAATTCAGGGCAGTTTTCCACCATGAATGGTACCAGCCCCGTATGATAATCATGACAATGCAATATGTCCGGGCGTATTTCCATGGCACTCAACCAGTGGAGCACGCCGTGCTGGAATCCCAGGAACTGGAAATTTTCATCCCGGTATCCGTAGGGATTATCCCTGTCCAGCAGTCCCGGAATTCTTACCATGTACAGCTCAAACCCCAGTGCATCGGACTTTTCCTTCAGCACCTGTACCTGAAGCATGTTCGGTCCCTGATGAATGAACCCATCAAAAACTATGTCAAACTCATGGTCCCACACGAAAGATTTGTTGTACCAGGGCATAACCACCTTCGCATCAATCCCTTTCATTTTATTCTGATATTTGGGCAGAGCGCCCACTACATCGGCAAGGCCTCCTACTTTGGCCACCGGATAACATTCCGTACTTAGATGATAAATGATCATTTTCTGTTATTCTCTTTGTGTTGGTTTATTCTTTTCTGTTTATATGTTCTGCCTTTTCTCCTGAGAATGATTCCCGAGAGTGGCGAAAGCTTGATACTGATGGATTTCTGATGGTTCATGTAATCTTCAAACTGTTCGCTGAAGAGATCCGGCTCCACGCCGCTGCCTGCATATTGTACGTCATCTGAATTAAAGATGATTTCCCAGTGACTGCCGGCACTTACTCCGATCTTGTAATCGAAGACGCGTGGGGTCAGGTTAAGAATCACCATCAGCACGTCTTCCTTTTTCTTACCCTTCCGAAGGTAGACCAACACGGAATTTTCCGTGTCATCCGCTTCCACCCATTCAAAGCCGTATCCGTTGAACTGGTTTTCATACAATGCCGTTTCTGAAGTATACAGATGATTAAGGTCTTTTACAAGGGCCTGCAACCCTTTGTGGACAGGATGCTGAAGCAGATGCCAGTCCAGGCTGCGGGTAAAATTCCATTCCCCTGTCTGTCCGAATTCATTGCCCATGAAAAGCAGTTTGGCGCCGGGATGGGTAAACATGTATACATAGAGGGCACGAAGGTTAGCGAACTTCTGCCATTCGTCGCCGGGCATTTTGTAGACCAGGCTGGCCTTCCCGTGTACCACTTCGTCATGTGACAGCGGCATCATGTAATTTTCGTTGTACATGTACATCGAAGCAAAAGTCAGCTTGTGGTGAACATGTTTTCTTTCTGAAGGATCTTTTTTAAAGTAATTCAGGGTATCGTGCATCCATCCCATCATCCATTTCATCCCAAAGCCTACGCCACCGCTGTGTACCGGTTTGGTAAGCATCGGAAAATCCGAGCTTTCTTCAGCAATGGTCATAATATGGTCACCGAATTCCTTGTAGACTGCCGTATTGAAATCCTGCAGGAAAGATTGGGCTTCGAGGTTGACGTTGCCGCCGTAGATATTGGGTACCCATTCGCCTTCGTTCCTGGCATAATCCAGGTGCAGCATGGATGTTACCGCATCTACCCGGAGCCCGTCAGCGTGATAGCGATCGAGCCAGAACATGGCATTGGAAATGAGGAACGCCTTCACTTCATTTTTTCCGTAATCGAAAATATAGGATTTCCATTCCGGATGAAATCCTCTTTTAGGATCACTGTGTTCATAGAGATAAGATCCGTCGAACTGATGCAGGCCGTTGGCATCGCCCGGAAAATGGGAAGGGACCCAATCGAGAATGACACCGATATTATGGCGGTGAAGTTCATCAATGAGGAACATCAGATCCTGCGGTGATCCGAATCTGGATGTAGCTGCAAAGAACCCGGTGATCTGGTAACCCCAGCTCGGGTCATAGGGATACTCCATGACCGGCATCAGCTCCACATGCGTAAAGCCCATGTCCATGATGTAAGGGACCAGTCGTTCAGCGATTTCACGGTAATTCAGGTACTTTTCCGGATCGGCTTCATTTTTCATCCAGGAGGCAAGATGAAGCTCATAGACGGAAAGCGGGGCATGGAGGCTGTTTTTTTTCCAGCGGTTCTCCAGCCATTCCCTGTCATTCCATTCGTACCAGGTTGTTGAAACCAGCGAAGCCGCCTGCAGATTCTGTTCCCAGCTGAGGGCATAGGGATCGCTCTTTTCCAGTATTTCTCCTGAGTGGGTTTCGATGGCATATTTATACAGAGTGCCCCAGGTCAGGCCGTCAATAAAGCCTTCCCAGATTCCGGATCCGTCCCACCTTGGGAAAAGGGGATGAACGGAATGGTTCCAGCCGTTGAAATTCCCGATCACCGAAACATTTTTGGCATTCGGAGCCCAGACTGAAAAGTATACGCCCGGGATGCCCTCCCTTTCTACGGAGTGGGCACCGAATTTATCATAGAGTTTATAATGCTTACCTTCCCTGAAGAGATAAATATCCTGATCTGTAAAAAGGCTGTACGTACGAACCGAATTCATTACGGTTTTTTATTTAGGTTATATTTTCTGAAACTACTTAAATAAACGGCAGGATGTGTTAATTATTAATGAAGTAATTATTACGTTAACGACATTCCATCATTTGTCTCATTCAAATATATCAATTTTTACTGATCTTTTAGTGAAGGAAAGGTCATAAGATATAAAAGATTTTTTTATAAATTTAGGCGTCAGAATTTTTAAACACGTATGATGAGGTTTGAGCTTTACACAGAAGAACAGGATGACAGGCCCGTGTATATTACGGGAAACTTCAACGGATGGAATCCCAGGGATTACCGTTTCCGGCTGAAATCTGCAGATCAGCGGCAATATTTTATCGACATCGATGATCAGCAGCTTCCGGATTATATTGAATATAAATTTACCAAAGGGGGCTGGGAAAATGTAGAGCTGGATGCTCAGGATAACATCACACCTAACAGAAGAATAATGAAAGTCTCGGGAAGAGCACAGGATTCCGTAAGAAAATGGCGGTTTAACTGGGGACCTTTCAAGAAAGAATATGATCCTATTGCCGAGGTGGTTTCGGAAGAATTCTATATGCCGCAGCTGGACCGTTCCAGAAAGGTCTGGGCACTGCTGCCGTATGACTATTATGTTTCGGATAAGAGCTATCCCGTACTTTACCTTCAGGATGCGCAGAACCTCTTCAATGAAGGCAGCAGCTACGGCAACTGGGAAATTGATAAAAAGCTCTCCGTACTGGCAGAATATGGCCGGGGCGACGTTATCGTCGTTGCCATAGAACACGGAAGCGAAGACCGAATCAAAGAATATATTTTCGATAACGATCATGTGGCCAACGGCTCGGAAGGAAAAAAGTATATCCGTTTTATCACCGACACCCTTAAACCTTTCGTGGACCAGCATTACCGTACCAGAAGCGACAGGGAAAATACCGGCATCGGCGGAAGCTCGCTGGGAGCACTCATCAGTATCTACAGCGGTTTCCTGTATCCCGAAGTTTACTCCAAACTCCTGATCTTTTCCCCTTCCTTATGGGTGGAACCGAACAATAATTTCCCGATAATGAACTTCCGGAACCCTTTTACCATGAAAATTTACCTCTACGGAGGAGAACAGGAAGGTTCCAGAATGGTCAAGAGAATCCATATTTTCGAAGATTACCTTAAAGAGTGGGAAAAGAAAAACTTTTTTGATTTCGAACTCCGTACGAGCATTAATCCCGAAGGCACCCACAGTGAATTTTACTGGTCCCAGGAATTTCCCAGGGCTATCGAATGGCTGTTCTACAACAATACCGAAAACCCTGTAGAAGTAAAGCCCCAGCAGAAAAGCAATACCCTCTGATACAATGAAACTGATTAATAAAAAAAACAAGACCTATACGCAGGTTTTCCATCTCTTTACCGAAGAAGAATGGGAGAAGACGTCCGGAAATTTCAACCGCAATATCTCCGGCTTTTTCAGCGGAAAAAAATATGAGATCTTTATACATACCCATGAAGAAGGAACGGTGTATTTCATCGGGCTCGGAAAATCCCCACTGCAGGATTTTGAAGTCCAGCAGGTTGCCGTAAAGTTTTCGCAACACTACAGGAAGAACATACAGGCTGTCCCTACCCTTCTGGTAGCCGGTTTTATGAACGAAAAGCAGTTTTCTGCGCTTATCAGAGGCTTCCTGGCAGGAACTTACCAATATCCGTTCCGGAAAGACCATGCTTTCTGGGATGAAAAAACAGAACTTCATTTTGAAAATGCAAGCCAGAAAAAACTGGATGCCGTTCTGCGGAAAGCTACTGCCCTAAGCCATGGTCAGGCGGCCTGCCAGGAATGGCTGAATAAACCTGCCAACCTGAAAAAGCCGGATGTTTTCAGCCACTACCTTAAGAATCTTTCAAAAGAGCATGACCTGAAATATACGGTATTCAACAGAAAAAAATGCGAAGAGCTCGGCCTGGGTGCTTATCTTTCCGTAAACCAGGGAAGTGCCTATGACGCAGCTTTTACCATCCTGGAATATAAGACAACCGCTAAAAATGCTAAAACTTTCGGTCTGGTCGGGAAATGTGTACTGTTCGATACCGGAGGGATTTCATTAAAAAATCCCGACAATATGCATTATATGAAATCGGATATGGGCGGCGCAACAGCCGTATTGGGAACCCTGATCTATGCGGCGGAGATGCAGCTTCCGGTGAACATCATTGCCATACTTCCCATTACGGACAATGCTATTTCCGAAAAAGCTTTTTTACCCGGTGACGTCATTACCGCCTACAACGGAAAAACCATCGAAGTGCTGAATACCGATGCCGAAGGAAGAATGATCCTGGCAGATGCCCTGTCCTATCTTTCAAAAAATTACCACACCGATTTTCTTATTGACCTCGCTACGTTAACCGGCAGTGCGGTGCGGATGTTCGGCGATACCTGCGGCGCGATGTTCTCCAATAACGAAGAACTGAAAAACCGGTTGCTGGCAACCGGCGATGCCACCAACCAGCGGCTCTGGAATCTACCGCTTTGGGAAATCTGGAAAGACGATATCCGGTCTGATGTTGCCGATTTTAAAAACATATCCATGAAACCGGTGGGTGACTGTATTATAGCGGCCAAATTCCTGGAACAGTTTATTGAAGGCCATCCACGATGGGCTCACCTGGATATTGCCGGCATGGCCTTTGCCAATGTTGGTTATGCTAAAGAGAAGGCGGCTACCGGATTCGGCGTACAGCTGCTGGCAGATTTAATCGAAAATTATCACTGAAAATTAGTTTTTTACAAAAATTCTCTGTATAATTGGTATAGGATTTACAAAAACACAGCAAAATTGAATTTTTACTCGATATAAGACAGTTAAATTTCATTTTCATTTTTAATTATCCATCAAAAACCAACAAACATTATATGGAGAAGAAAACGATAGTCTGTATTTCGTGCTACTATAAAGGGTATGATTTCATGGATGAAATGAAAAACCTGGGCAACACGGTTATCCTTATTACATCAGAGAATCTGAAAGAGAAAAACTGGCCCTGGCACGCTATTGACGAAGTTTTCTATATGCCTGAACTCAAACCTTCCGTATGGAATCTGGACCATCTGGTCCAGGGGTTCTCCTACCTGATGCAAACCCGCAAAATAGATGCGGTGATCGCCCTTGATGATTATGATGTAGAAAAGGCGGCCCTTATCAGGGAAACCTTCCGGATCCCGGGAATGGGACAGACGACACACCGCTATTTCCGGGACAAGCTGGCCATGAGGCAGAAAGCGAAAGATTCCGGGATTCACGTACCGGAGTTTACCGCCGTCTTCAACAATGATGAGGTTAATGCGTTTGCAGACAAAGTTCCTGCGCCCTGGGTACTGAAACCCCGCTCGGAAGCGTCTGCTTCAGGGATCAAGAAGCTGGCTAACAAAGATGAACTATGGGAAGCGCTGAACGGTCTTGGGGAGGAAAGGCACCTTTTCCTGCTGGAAAGCTTTAAACCCGGAGACGTTTATCATGTGGACAGCCTTACCTGCAACAAAGAGATCATCTTCACTTCCGCCTCAAGATACTTAGCACCTCCAATGCAGGTTTCCCATGAAGGCGGTGTTTTCCGGACAAAGACATTAGGAAAATCTTCCAAAGAATATAAAGCACTGGAAGAGGCTAATGCCCGCGTCCTGTCCCATTTCGGATTAATGAACGGAGCTACGCATACGGAATTTATACGGAATGCAGAGGATGGAAAATATTATTTCCTGGAAACCTCTTCACGCGTGGGCGGCGCCCATATTCCTGATCTGGTGGAGGCCGCTACCCGCGTCAACATCTGGAAGGAATGGGCCAATATTGAAGATGCTTTGCTAAAGGGCCGGAAATATAAAACAGCGAAGCCTGCTGCAGGCTATGCAGGCCTCATCATTGCCCTGATCAAAGATGACAAACCCGATTACAGCGGATTTGAGTGTAAAGAAGCCATAAAGTTCCTGAACATAGAGCACCATATCGGAATCGTTTATCAGTCAAAAACTGCGGGAATCATCCAGGAAAGGCTGGATGAGGCAGCAGAAAAAATTCATTC
>NZ_CAJYMO010000209.1 GCF_913776365.1 uncultured Chryseobacterium sp.
ATCAAAATTCTGGAAAGCCTCAACCGGGATTTTCATGACTTCGGATATTTTCTGCAGCAAGGCTTCTTCTAACACATGTTTCTGTTCCAGCAGCGAAATTTTCTTCTGGTTCCATTCCTCACCCAGATCGAAAGCCAGGGCTTCCTGCTTGATGCCCAGCATCTCCCTGAATCTTTTTACATTGCGTCCCTGATGTACTTTTTGTTCCATGACCGTGTTTTTATTGGTTAGTGATGGGTAAATTTAGAAAATCTTGCGGGATTGGGCAAGGGGATGAGTTCCTGACAGACTTTATGGGGAGTACGAGCCCGGAGGCTCGCGCTGGCGGATCAGGGCGTTTTGTCTTTTCGGTAGTGCGGAAATCGTATTTGTATTTTTAAAACAAAGCCAATTTAAAGAAGCTTTTGACGTACTTCGCTGGTGCGAGCGTCACGCTCGTACCCGTCTGAAAAGCAGCAAAGAATTCATCCGTTAGAAAACAAAAGGAAAACCAGCCGAAGAACCTGTAACAGCAAAAGATATTGCGGAGATCTCGCGGATTGATCTCGCGGATTTGCAATCCGTGAGATCTCTTCGAGGTCTTTTCATTTCCACAAAAAGTTAACGAATCATAAAATTCCCGGCCCGTGTGAACATTCTGTTAAAAGGCTTGTCCATGCAATATCTTTTCGATATTTTCGTTGATCAATTGCGGGGAAATCCTGCAGAATTTTAAAGATCCGGCCCATTTTCCGGGCCTGCCCATTTTAAAATTTACTAGTAATGAACTCGAAAAAAATACTTCTGGCAACGGCTGTGCTGTACTTCGGTATTTCCGGTGCGCAACAGTCCCAATACTTTACCCACCGGGAAAACTACAGGTTCAACCTTGCCGAAAACCTCTATCAGACCAAAATATACAACGCTTCGCAGTACGAATACGCGCGGCAGTATTTCTACAATGAAAACCTGTCGCGCTCCAGAAAAGAAGCGGCGCAGTTTTTCGATAATGTAATCGGGGTGATCCTCCAGAAAAACCATGCGGAAGAAGGGCTGAGCGCCTTCATCAGGGAATACCCCAACTCCGCCTACTTTGCCCAGGCCAACCTGCCGCTGGCCGATTATTACCTGGCCAAGAAAGACTTTGAAAAAGCCCTGGAGACCCTGAAGAAAGTAAACCAGTACCAGCTTTCCAAAGAAGAGAATACGCAGTACATCCTGAAGCTCGGCTATGCCAAATTCATGATGGGTGATTCCAAAGGCGCCACCGATGCCCTGGAGGAAGCTTACACGACGGCAGACGATTCCCAGAAAGAAGCCATCGCCTATATGCTGGGCCACCTGTACTACTCGGACCGCCAGAATGAAAAGGCCTTCCGCTATTTCGATACGGTGAAAGACCGGCCGGAATATGCCAAGCTGGTGCGCCCGTATTACGTGCAGATGTATTACAATGACAAGGATTACGACAAAGCCATAGAAGAAGGAAACGCCCTGCTGAACGAAGATATTTCGGAGGGATACAAGGCAGAAGTCCACAAGATCATCGGGGAAAGCGAATTCATGAAAGGCAATTATGCTGCGGCCTATCCGTACCTGAAAGACTACCTGAGCGTACAGCAGAACCCGTCTGAAAGCGACCTCTATGAAATGGGGTTCGTAGCGGCACAGCTGAAGAAATACGATGAAGCGGTTTCTTATTACAACCAGCTGCTGAACAGCAATTCGGCGCTGGCACAGAATGCCTATTACCAGTTGGGGAACGCTTACCTGGCGGTAGGGAAGAAGCAGGAAGCCCTCTCGGCATTCCGTTCGTCTTACCAGATGAATTATGACCCGAAGGTGAAGAAGCTGGCCCACGAGCAGTATGCCAAATTGAGCTATGATATCGGCAACCCGTTTGAAAGCGCTTCAACGGTAATCCAGAATTACATTAATGAAAACCCGGGCAGCAGCAACGGTGCCGAAATGAGATCGCTGCTGGTGAAATCCTACCTGTATTCCGGGAATTACAAGGAAACCCTGAGTGCGATCGACCGGCTGCAGAATTCGAGCCCTGAGATCGATAAGATCGACCAGGAAGTGTCTTACCTGCTGGGAACCGAAGAGTTCAACAAAGGGAACTATGATGCGGCCGAGCAGTATCTGCTGAGGAGCTTAGGATTTAACCTGAATAAAGAATTCAGCAACAGGGCATTGTACTGGCTGGGGCAGGTGTATTACCAGAAAGGGAATTATCCGTCGGCGATTGTCCGCTATGAGAAGCTTCTGGACGAAAACTTCCCTGAGAAGCAGCAGCTGCCGTACGATCTGGGATACGCTTACTTTAAATCGAAAAAATTCGACCAGGCTGAAACCTATTTCAAAAAATACCTGGCCAATCCGAAACCTGAGTTTAAGAACGACGCAGAGCTCCGGCTGGCCGACATCAATTACGCCAACAACAACCTGAACGAAGCCATTGCCATCTACGACAGGAACGAGGACGCTACCGATTATACACTGTACCAGAAATCCATGGCGTTAGGCTTCAAAGGCGATACGCAGGCCAAGATTGCCAACCTGAAGAACCTCCTCTCAAGATACCCGGACTCCGATTATTACGATGATGCGCAGTATGAAATCGGAACGGCCTATGCTACACAGGACGATTTCGGCAATTCCAATGATTTCTTCGGAAAAGTAATCAAGACGTCTTCAGACAAAGACCTGGTAGCCAATGCCTCCATCTACAGGGCGCAGAATTATATCGATATGAACCAGAGCGACAAGGCATTGTCTGAGCTGAGAGCGTTGGGCGAGCAGTACAGGAACACCGCTTATGCCGAAAAAATTGTGCAGGCAGCGAAACCTGTCTTTACGAAAAACGGCGATGTTGCCGGATATGAAGCTTTCGCCAGGAATATCGGGGTCAATATCGATGCCTCTGAAATCGATGAGATCAACCTGTCAACGGCCAAACAGCTGTTTACGAAAAAAGACTACAAAAATGCCATTCCGTATTACGAAAAGTACCTGACGCAGAACCCGACCGGGGAAGGCCTGTACCAGGCAAAATACGAACTGGGGGAAAGCTATTACCAGACCAAGAGTGCTACGAAAGCCCTGCTGGTGCTTCAGGAAGTAGCCGGTGTACAGAATGACTACCAGGATGACGCACAGACCCGGCTTGCCCAGATCTACCTGGCGCAGGGAGAAACGGCGGAAGCCCGGAAGTACCTGGAAAGCCTGCGGAATTCATCGGATATCACCATCAGGAACTATGCGAATGTGGAACTGATGAAAGCCTACGCGGACGAGAAGAATTTCTCCGAAGCAGAGAAGCTGGCCGATGCCGTGATTGCCAACACGAAAAACTCGGCAGCGGTCATCGAAACGGCAAAAGTCATCAAGGCAAGAAGCCTCATGAATGCCGGCAAAGACCGTGATGCACAGACTGCCTATGCTTTACTGGAAAAATCTTCCAACACGGAAGTGGCGGCGGAAGCGCTCTATGCCAAAGCTTTCTATCAGAACAAGGGCAAAGCCTATAAGTTATCCAACGAGACCATCTTCAGGCTGGCCAACAATTATGCTTCCGAAGAATACTGGGGCGCCAAAGCACTGGTGCTGATGGCGAAAAACTATGTAGGACTGAAAGACAACTACCAGGCAAGCTATACCTGCGACCAGATCATCGAGAATTACAAGGATTTCCCTGAGATCGTGGCAGAGGCAAAAGAGGTGAAAAAGTCGATTAAAAAGTAAAAATATAGAATGTACAGCGTAGCATGTAAAAAGTAAAATGTTGTTTATACATGATACCTCCGGCATGATACATTAATATCTATAAAAAAATGAACAAAAGAATTCAAATATTATCCCTGTTATTTTTAGGAATCTCATCAGTGGCATTCTCCCAGATCCGGGAAGAAAAACTGATCCTTAACAAGAAAAGGGAGCCCGAAGTTAAGAAAATCGAGAAAAAGAAAACCTCGGTAGAAACCATCAAAAACTACCCGCCGGAAGAGAAATCGCAGAACCCGGTGCAGTATACCATTACGGATGTGCCTGCCGTTTCGGATTTTAAGACTTCCACCATCCAGGGACAGGACGTGACGCCGAAATTCCAGGGTTCCGCACAGAACAATTACGTCCAGTTCGGCATGGGGAATTACGGGAAGATCTTAGGAGACGCCAATATATCGAAAACGCTGCAAAACAAGCTGGAAGTAGGGCTGGATGCGCACTTTCTTTCAACACAGGGTCTTAAAAAAGAGTATCCGTGGGATTCCAAGCAAAGCTCGACGACGCTCGGGGCTTTCCTGAACTCGTACGGCGATAAAGGCAAATTCAACCTGAATGCCGAATACGGGCTGAACAGCTATAATTATTATGGGATTTATGCCCTGCAACCGGGAGATGTGGACCTGGACCAAAGGGTAAACCAGTTTAAGGTCAACGGATACTACGACTTTTATTCCAATGACATCCTGAATGATGTACGGGTGAAATCTTCCTTCCTGAAAGATCATTTCGATGCCCAGGAAAACCAGGTTTCGGTACTGGCCAACCTGTCTAAGTACGCTATAGAGGTCGGAAAATCAGGGATTAACCTGAATGCTGACCTTGGGGTAGGACTGGAAGCCGTAAAGAGTGATTTTGCTATCGTGGACAAGAACTCCTCCAATTTCGTACATACCAGCCTCAGTCCGAAACTTACTTTCAGAAAAGACGATTCTTACCTGATGCTGGGTTCCTCATTCTCTTTCCTGAATGCCAAGAATTCAAACCTTCTGATGGCAGAGCAGATGAAGGGCAACAAAACCTACTGGTTCCCGCAGGCGGAATTCCAGGTAGCTGCCGCTGATGAATTTAAATTTTACGGTGGGGTAGACGGCGGACTGAAGCTGAATACCTATGCCGACCTTCTGCAGCAGAATCCGTTCCTCCTTTCCGACCAGTATTTACGGCCTACGGAGACCCGTTACCACTTCTATGTAGGGCTGAAAGGCGATGTGGATGAAATGTTCAAGTATGACGTATCCGCCGGCTACGGGAAAATGCGGGATATCATGTTCTTTAAGGCCAACAGCCTTTTCGATTCCAACTTTACCCTGAACCGCTCGGCTTACGATTATGCCAATACGTTTTCTGCAGTATATGATGACGGAAATGTCAGCGACATCAAAGGAAGCCTTCAATACTTCCCGCTGGCGAATTTAACGGTGGACGGAGAGGTGAAATTTACCAAGTTCGACCTTAAAAATTATGAAAATATATACAATGTTCCCCTGTTGACAGCAGCAATCGGGGCAAAATATACGATGTTGGATCAAAAATTATTGCTCGGTTTTAAAGGGATTTTTGCCAGCGACAGAACCACCAATTCATTTGTGCTTGAAGGAGTTGGCAGTCCAATGATGTACCAGTCCACAGAGGACACTAATGACAAAGTTGGGGGGTATGCTGATATAAATCTTTCCGCAGAGTATAAAGTTCACAAAAATTTTAGTATTTTTGCCATCGGAAATAATCTTCTGAGCACAAAGTACCAGACGTACAAAGGTTACAAAGTCCTGGGTGCACAGGTACTGGGAGGCGTGAAGATTACATTCTAAAATATGAATAATGGGTAATGAGGAATTAGCAATGTCAAATTACTTATTAAATAATTACTCATTACTCATAAAAATGGCTCCGTAGTTCAACTGGATAGAATATTGGATTTCGGCTCCAACGGTTGGGGGTTCGAATCCCTCCGGGGTCACAAAACGGGTAAATCAGACGATTTACCCGTTTTTGTTTTATTTATCCGGTTGACCCCATCTGCAGATAAGCTTATGCAATAGGTTTCAGACAACCTTTAGGCCCGATGTACAGATCAGTATCAAATGTTGGGGAGAAACGGATCAATCAATTTTTTAGCAGGTCTTTGCAGATGAATTTATGAAGTTATTCTGTTCTTTATCCGGTCTTACACTTTACTCTTATTTGCACTGAAAAGAAATAAAAGCCTCTTCATCTTTACCAACAAAAATCTCTGATACCGGAATGCATTTCTTCTTTGGTTTTAAGAAGACAGGAATTGGGGAATCAGGTCTGCTTTCTGTCATGTATCATAATACATGAGATCTGCTTATGAAGAAAAGCAGTATTCCGTAGGAATACCATCTGTGTAGCAAGCGGACACAGGGTCGCCGGCATGCCATAGGTATGCTATCTCAATGCCGGCTGCAGAAGATAGGACTCCTCCGGAGTCCGGATTTCATTTTGTATTCAGACTATAC
>NZ_CAJYMO010000210.1 GCF_913776365.1 uncultured Chryseobacterium sp.
CAAAGGGTATAAACCTGAACAGCCGATTTACTTCTCGCATAAGATTCACGCCGGAGAACAAAAAATCGACTGTCAGCTATGTCACTCCAGTGCCAAATACGGTAAAGTATCTGAAATTCCTTCTATGAACGTTTGTATGAACTGTCACAGAACAATTTCCGAATACAATGCAGAGCATTATATGGAGCCAGGAAAAGACAAGGCATTCTATGACGGAGAAATCCAGAAGATCTACGCTGCTACAGGATGGGATTCCCAGAAACAGCAGTATACAGGAAAAACACAACCGGTGGAATGGACCAGAATCCACAACATGCCGGATTTCGTTTACTTTAACCACGCCCAGCACGTAGTAGCCGGTGAACAGGCCATCATCAATTCTTTCAACAAAAAGAATCCTAATAACAAAATCGATGTAGTATGTAAAGCTTGTCACGGTAAAATAGACACTATGAATGTTGTTCAGATGGCCAATGACTTTACCATGGGATGGTGTATTGAGTGCCACAGAACGACTGAAGTTGATATGAACAACGGTTATAATAAAGAGTACTTCAAGAATCTACACGAAAAACTGAAAAAACAATACCCTAAAGACGGTGGTAAGATTACTGTAGATGCAATTGGAGGTATTGAATGTGGTAAATGTCATTATTAATAACTAAAAATTAGAAGTATAAATGGCTTCAAACAAAATACAATTTAGAAGTATTCATGAACTTAAAGATCCGGCTTTAAACAATAAGCTGGCTCAGAAAGAGTTCCAGGAAGAAATTCCGGTAGAAGATTTCCTTGGAGATGCTGAAAAGAACGGATCCGGTACTTCAAGAAGAGATTTCTTAAAATTATTAGGATTCTCAACAGCAGCGGTAACCCTTGCTGCCTGTGAAGCTCCGGTAATTAAAACGATCCCTTATGTGGTAAAGCCGCATGATATCATTCCGGGAATCCCGAATTATTACGCTTCAACATATTTCGACGGTTTTGATTTCGCAAGTGTCCTGGTAAAGACCCGTGAAGGAAGGCCTATCAAAATTGAACCTAACCCTTCAGCCGGAGATCTTGGTAAAACAAGTGCAAGGGCTCAGGCCAGCGTGCTTTCCCTTTACGATAACGATAAAGTAAAGCAGCCGAAATTTGAAGGAAAAGACGAAACTTTCGATAAAGTAGACAGTTTCGTGATCAAAGGACTGGAAGAAGCAAGCGCAGCCAACAAAAGAATCGTGCTGTTGTCACACTCTTTCGCTTCCCCTACTTTCAAAAAACTGTTTTCAGAATTCAAGGCAAAATATCCTACCGCTGAACTGGTAACTTATGATGCCTTCCCTTATGCCGGAGCACTGGATGCAGCCCAGGAAGTTTTCGGAACCAGAGCATTGCCGGTATATGACCTGAGAGGGACTGAGCTGGTGGTAGGTTTCCATGCTGACTTCCTCGGAGATTACAACGGCGGAAGCCTTGAGTCTTCTTATGCAGCAGCGAGAAAACCGGGACCGAACATGCTGAGACATATCCAGGTAGAATCCAATATGTCCTTAACAGGAGCGAATGCAGACTCAAGATACAGGCTCAAGCCAAGCCAGGTTAACAAGACCCTGGTGGAAGTATACAACGCTATTACAGGAGGAGGAACTTCAGATAAAAACGCTTCTGAAATCGCTAAGGAACTTCAGGCAAAAGGCAGCAAAGCCGTTGTTTTCGCAGACGGTTCAAAAGGCGCTCAGGTACTGGCTCACTTAATCAACCAGAAACTGGGATCAGTAGCTTTCACCGGAAAAGCAAACCTGCTGAAGGAATTCGACAAAGCAAGATTCGAAGAATTCTTAGGATGGGTGAATGCAGGTCAGGTTGGCGTATTGATTGCCAATAACGTAGACCCGATCTACTCTTACCACAAAGGAGAAGAGTTCAAGAAATCCCTGGCTAAAGTCCCTTATGTAATTGCTGTAGCCGACAAGAAAAATGAAATGTACAAAGCAGCGAAAGCTGTAATCCCTGTAGCCAACTGGCTGGAATCATGGGGGGATCTTGAACCTCAGACCGGGGTATATTCATTGATGCAGCCTACCATCCAGAAGATCTACAAATCAAGACAGATTGAAGAATCTTTACTGGTTTGGAAAAACGGTAAGAATAATGCGGCCAACAACTATTACGATTATTTAAAAGCAAATGCTGCTTCCGTACTGGGAGCAACCTCATTCAATAAAGCTTTATACAACGGTATCAATGCTTCCTCAAATGCAACGACGCTGTCTTATGCAGGAGGAAATGCGGCCCAGGCTGTTGCTGAAGTAAGCGGGTTCAAACCTTCCGACCTGGAACTGGTATTGTACACCACAACAGCAATCGGAGACGGTACCCAGGCCAACAATCCTTGGCTTCAGGAATTACCTGATCCGTTGACGAGAATGTCATGGGACAACTACCTGACCATGTCTCCGAAAGATGCCGAAAGATTAGGCATCGACAATGATCTTAATGCAAGGATGCAGCTGGACGGTTCCATCGTAAACCTTACGGTAAACGGAGTAACCATCAAAGACGTTCCTGTATTCGTACAGCCGGGACAGGCTGAAGGATCAGTAGGGCTTGCACTGGGATACGGTAAGAAAAATTCCGGAGCTACGGCTGATACGGGAGTAAATGCTTATCCTTTGTTCGACGGTTCCAACCTTGCCGTTTCCAATGTTAAAATTGAGAAAACCGGGGAAGACCACGAATTTGCGGGAATCCAGCTTCAGAATACCCTGATGGGACGTTATGAAATCGCCAGGGAAGTACCATTGGCAGAATTCATCAATGTACCTTTCGATGATGAGCACAACGGATGGAACAAACCTTTGGAATACCATACCATCAGCGGAGCGCTTCCTGCCAGAAAAATTGACCTTTGGGATGCGTTCGATGACACGGACGGGCCTCACTTCAATATGTCCATCGACCTGAACTCATGTACCGGTTGCGGATCATGTATCATTGCCTGTCAGGCGGAGAACAACGTTCCGGTAGTAGGGAAAGAAGAGATCAGAATGTCAAGGGATATGTACTGGTTAAGAATTGACCGTTATTACTCTTCAAGACAGAAGGTAGAAGTATACGAGGGACTGAAAGAAGGAATGGCGGTTCCTGAATTATACGGTACGGCCTTCAACAAGGAAGGAGGTGCACTGAACCATCCTGCCGATAACCCGGATGTGATCTTCCAGCCGGTAATGTGCCAGCACTGTAACCATGCTCCTTGTGAAACGGTATGTCCGGTAGCGGCTACTTCACACGGACAGCAGGGCCAGAACCACATGGCTTACAACAGATGTATCGGTACCAGATACTGTGCCAACAACTGTCCTTATAAAGTAAGACGTTTCAACTGGTTCACCTATAACCTGAATGACAAGTTCGATTTCAATATGAACAACGACCTTGGTAGAATGGTACTGAACCCGGATGTTGTAGTAAGAACAAGAGGGGTAATGGAGAAATGTTCACTGTGTATCCAGATGACCCAGACTACCATCCTTGAAGCGAAAAAAGAAAACAGAGTAGTAAAAGACGGAGAATTCCAGACCGCTTGTTCAAAAGCGTGTACTACAGGGTCTATCCAGTTCGGGGACATGAATGACAAAGCATCTGAAGTCAGAAAGTTATATGCTGACAACAGAAGATATTATTTACTTGAAGAGATCGGAACCAAGCCAAACGTGTTCTATCATACTAAAGTAAGAAACAGAGTAGAAAAATAAAGTTTAAATAATAAATAGGTAAAAAATGTCAGGACATTACGAAGCTCCGATAAGGGAACCTCTAATTATTGGTCACAAGACTTATCACGATATCACGGAAGATATTGCACGACCTATCGAAGAAAGAGCAGGGAAATTATGGTGGATTTCATTATATGCAGCCCTGGTTCTATTCATCTATGGATTCGGGTGTATTGCCTACACGATCGGGACAGGTATTGGAGCATGGGGGCTTAACAGAACTATTAACTGGGGTTGGGATATTACCAACTTCGTATGGTGGGTAGGTGTCGGTCACGCCGGAACACTTATCTCCGCAGTATTATTATTATTTAGACAACGATGGAGAATGTCTGTAAACAGATCTGCAGAGGCGATGACGATCTTTGCGGTGGTACAGGCAGCGATCTTCCCGGTGATCCACATGGGTAGGGTCTGGGTAGGATACTGGGTATTCCCTTTACCGAACCAGTTCGGTTCCCTTTGGGGGAACTTCAACTCTCCCCTTCTTTGGGACGTATTTGCCATCTCTACGTATTTCTCTGTATCAACGGTATTCTGGTTCATGGGACTTATCCCTGACTTTGCGATGATCAGAGACAGAGCAAAAACACCTTGGACAAAGAAAATCTATACCTTCCTTGCCTTCGGATGGGGTGGTAAAGCAAAACACTGGCAACGATTCGAAGAGCTTTCTTTGGTTCTTGCAGGGTTGGCGACACCACTTGTATTCTCGGTACACACCACGGTATCTTTTGACTTTGCCACGTCGGTAATTAAAGGATGGCACTCTACCATTTACCCTCCTTACTTCGTTGCCGGTGCGATCTTCTCAGGATTTGCCATGGTACAGACCCTATTGCTGATTGCAAGAAAAGTATGCCACCTGGAAGACTACATTACCATGTACCATATCGAGATTATGAACATTGTAATCATCCTGACCGGAGGTATGGTAACCGTAGCGTATGCTACCGAATATTTCATCGGATGGTATTCAGGATCAAGATTTGAAGATTTCACCTATCTTTCTCCGGGAGCTGCCGTTGGACCTTACTGGTGGGCTTTCTGGGCGTTGATTACGTGTAACCTGATCATCCCTGCCCTGTTCTGGTTCAAGAGAATAAGAACCAATATTATCGCAACATTTATCATTGCCTTGATTATCAACATCGGTATGTGGTTTGAGCGTTTTGACATCATCGTTATCAACCTTTCAAGAGACTACCTGCCAGGATCATGGACGATGTTTAAGCCAACGATCATTGATGTGGGTGTATATTTGGGAACCATCGGATTCTTCTCCGTATTGTTCTTATTATACGCAAGAACATTCCCTGTAATTGCGCAGGCTGAATTAAAATCGATTCTGAAAATCTCAGGTGAAACTTATAAAGCAAAAGAAGGAGATGAGCACCACTAAAATTGTATACGGACTTTATGCTGACGACGACGATTTAATGAACGGCGTTAAGGCATTCAACGATAAAGGAATCGCAATCAACGAGGTTTACACTCCGTTTCCGGTTCACGGGCTAGATAAAGCATTGGGGTTGAAGAAAACAAGAATTTCTGATGCCGCATTCCTGTACGCTCTTTACGGGGTGACGATCGGTGCTACCCTTACCTGGTATACCATGAATCATGACTGGCCTCAGAACATCGGTGGTAAGCCGGCTTTCGACTGGGGACATAACATGCCTGCTTTCGTAGTGCCTATGTTTGAGCTTATGGTATTCTGTGCAGCCCACATGATGTCACTTACTTTCCTTGTAAGGAATAAAATGTTCCCGGGAGCCCCGGCACAGAATCCTGATCCAAGAACAACAGATGACAAATTCATGATGGAGTTTGTAACGGAAAATGTAGAAGCTGTGAAGCAGTTACTGATCGAAACAGGAGTAGAAGAAATAACCGTTAAAGATGCTTAAAATGAAGAGAAATATTTTAAAAATTACAGCGGTTTTAGGTGTAACCACAGTTTTACTTAACTCCTGCGGACCAAAAGAGAATACGCCGTTGGTATATTTCCCGGACATGTATTTTCCGGTAGCGTACGACCCTTTGATGAAAGCTCAGGATGCCTATTCGGATCACGAAAATGAAATCCCTGCTTTCGTTAAAAATAACGGAGCCACAGGTCTTTCTCCTGTAGAAGGATCGGTAGCCCAGAACAAAGACGGTGTTTTTGAGGAAGGCCTTCTTCCTAAAAATGTGGATGAATACAATGCGGGATATGATGCTTCCAAAAGCATGACCAGCTCCCCGCTGAACCCGGCCAATGCAGCGAAGGATATTGAAAGAGGAAAAATCCTGTTTGATCATACCTGTGCCGCATGCCACGGAACGGGAGGTGACGGTCAGGGGCCAATCGTACAGAGCGGCGCTTTCTCCGGAGTACCGAACTACGCAGACAGGGAAATTACAGTCGGATCCGTTCATTATGTAATCACCAACGGTAGAAATGCGATGGGGTCTTATGCAGGACAGCTGAATGCGGGAGACCGATGGAGAGTGGCCATGTATGTGATGAACGCCTTCAAAAAAGGAGCTGCGGCACCTGCAGCTGCCACAGCCACTGCTACGGCTGCCCCGGCAACGGCTGCTGCAAAACCAGAAACGACTACCGAAACTAAAAAATAAGAAAAGAAATGTATAGTTTTTCACCAAAATTAAAATCAACTTCTATAATCCTTCTTGTTGTAGGTTTAGTTCTGTTTGGTATCGGTTTCTTTTTAAACAGAGGAATTTCTACAGAGAAAATAGAACATATGATGGAAGCGGTTCATGCTTCGGGTCATACTGCTCCTACACATTCCAGTGAAATGGTAGGTCCTCAGGATCACGCAGCTCACCTTGAGCATGCTGAGCTTCAGGTACATAACCAGCCGTTAGCGGCAATACATTTTGTAGCTGTATTTTTCTTCGGCGTTAGCTGCTGCGTATTGTTCTTTTATTCTATTCAGCACGCTGCCCATGCAGGATGGCCAATCATCATTACAAGAGTAATGGAAGCTATTGCTTCTTACATCCCTTACGGTGGAGCAATCCTGATCATCCTGATGATCCTTAACATTACCCACCAGGGGCACCTGTTCCACTGGATGGATCCGGATCTTACCGATCCTACATCGGCGCATTTCGATGTGATCTTATTTGAAAAGAGAATTTTCTTAAATATTCCTTTCTATGCGGTAAGAACCCTGATCTATGTACTGGGAGCTTCTTTCTTCTCATGGAAACTGAAGGCACAATCTAAAAAAGTGGATGATACCAACTCAAGAACCGAGTATCAGATGCTGTACAGATGGGCCGTAGGATATATTGCTTTCTTCGGATTTGCTTCTGCAGCATGGGCATGGGACTGGTTGATGTCTATCGACCCTCACTGGTACTCTACCATGTACATCTGGTATTCAATGGTAAGCTGTCTTTCAAGCGGTATCGCAGTAATCATCCTGTTAAGTGTTTATCTTAAGAAAAACGGATTCCTTCCTCAGTTCAACGATAATCACCTGCACGATCTAGGAGTATTCCTTTTCGCAACAAGTATGCTTTGGACATATACCTGGTTTGCCCAGTTCATGCTGTACTGGTATGCGAATATCCCGGAAGAGGTTAACTACTTCTTCGGAAGGTTCCAGCACTACTCTCCTACTTTCCTACCGATGCTGATCATCAACTTCCTGTTGCCGTTACTGGTACTGGTAAGCAGCAGCATCAAGAGAAATTACAAAGTGGTTACTACCATGGCAGTAGTCGTGATCTTCGGTCACATTGTAGATTATTTCAATATGGTAATGCCGGGAACCGTAGGGCCATACTGGAAAACTCCGGAAGTGTTTATCCTTATCCTGGGAGCCATCCTGTTCGTCGTTGGATTATTCATGTTTACCGTGCTTTCAGCATTGTCCAAACTGAAACTGATTCCAACAGGAAACCCTTACCTTCACGAATCTGAAATTTATGAGTATCCTTTCTAGGAAGCCATAATAAAATAACAAAAAAAGACTGATTGCAATGATCAGTCTTTTTTTTTGTACATAGTCAGGCAACGTTTTCCTGGTAAACGAGTCTTATGGATATAACCATATAGCATAACCCAAACCACTATGAAAAAGATCTCACTTTTATTTTTACTGTTTACCATCTGCATCCTGAATGCACAGACCATTACCTTCATATCCGAAAAAACAGGGAAGCCACTTCCTAAGGTTTCGGTTTTCGGAAAAGACGGCAGCATTATAGCCTTTTCTGATATTGCCGGTACCATTGAGAAACAATCCCTGAAACCGGATCAGGAGAAGTTCCAGCTGGTGTATGATAATCTTCCGGTGGCCACTTTGTCATATGCCGATTTTGATAAGGGAATCATTAAAATCAATGACCGTGTACAAGATATAGAGGCCGTTGTCATTAAAAATGATAAACCTGCAAAGTACGTTTTTGTAAAAGGAAACTTCAATACGTATGTAACACTTAATAATAAGCTGAATTCCTATGCGGACGGAATTGTCACTTATATTTTCGATAACAAGACAAAAAAGCTGAAAGATACCCGTATCGAGCAATACCGAATTTTCCGGCTGGAAAATGCAGAAATGGATGCGAAAAAACTGTCTTCCTGGGATTACGGCATGTTCCTGAAAGCTCCGAAAATAAAAGATGTCGGCAATGTAGACGAATATAAAAAAATGAAAAATAGGATATTCAGAGAAGTAAAAGGGAGCGGCAAAGATGAAATTGAACTAACCGGAGAATCTTTTCAGGAAAAAGAAATGGCCCTGTTCGGATACCGTTTCTATGATTCAAGAAGGATTCTCAATATTGCTTATGCCTCAGGTTCAGAGAAGAAATTGCGGGATCTCGTGGAATACAATGAAATCTCCTTTCTGAAAATGAAGCATAAAAGCGAACCTGATTATAATGCCATCGGCACTTATACCAACTTTTATCCTGTGGAAATGGATTTTGGTAATGATACCGATCCCGGTAAAATAAAGCTTGACTTCAACAATAGCTATTATACTTCTGAATATTGGAAAGATCCTGCTTTCCCGAACATGCAGTCTGTTTTCAGCTCATTCTTCAAAGATGACTTAAAGGAAAAACCAAACAAAAAATAAAGGATGCAAAAAATAGTTCAGATCTCACTTATTGCAGCCACTATTCTGATCAACGGGCAAAATACCGTAAACCGGTTCTTCTATGAATTAACCTACAGGCCGAATAAGGATTCTTTACAACTTGAAAAGGAAATGATGGTACTGGATGTGGATAAAACCCAATCTGTATTTCAGTCCTGTAATAACATCCGGATGGATTCCCTGACAGGCGTTGCCGTAGAAAAATCTTTACAGACAGGACAACTGCAGGATATGGACCGGTTTGACAATACAGAGACTGAGTTTACCTAACAGATTTCCAAAAATTACCCGGTACACGAGATCAGCTACAAGGACCGCATTGGGCTGGATTATTACTCCTACCGTGAAAAACCAGGTCTGAACTGGAAAATTTCAGATGAAAAACAGCAGATCGGCAGCTACAATTGCCAGAAAGCCACGACCCAGTTTGGCGACAGGCAGTGGATTGCCTGGTTTACTTCAGATATTCCTTTCCAGGATGGGCCTTATAAATTTTATGGTCTTGCGGGACTTATCATAAAGATTGAAGATGATGCCGGAAATTACGCCTGGGTCCTGAAAGGAAACAGGAAGACGGAACGTATCGCAGAATCATCGTATAGGGAAGGCTTTATGAGCCGGACAGGAATATCCGTATCCAAGGAAATCTCAAAAGAAAAATTTACAGAGAAATATAATGAATACAAAAAGAACCCTTTTGCCGGCATGAGGCAGATGATGAACCAGATCCCTGCAGGTGCACAGCCGTCAGACAGATTGTCGGTTTCGAAAGAGATGCGCGAGGCCGAAAAAGAAATGAAAGAAAAGCTTGACCGGTTTAACAACAGTATTGAACTTTCAGTTACAAAATGAAGAAAGAGAAAAAAGATAATAAAAAACACTTACACATACAGGTTTTTATTAAATTTGTGGCAAAGTGATTAAAAATGAAAAAATTTTCGTTTCTGCTAATTTTCAGCCTGTTGCTGTTTACAGCCTGCAAGAAAGATCATGTAGACGCTACCAATACCAAAACCCTGCAGTCGAGCATCAACGATATGACCGCGAGTCTGCCAACGATCAAACAGATCAAATTCAATGAAGCCCTGTATATCCTGAAGACTTTCGGAGTGGAAGCAGACGGGGACGTAGCGGAGCTTAAAGCCCTCGGCCAGCTGATCGACGGCAAAAAAGTTCCTGAGATTATGACCATGGCCGACCAGGTAGCCCAGAAAAACGGAATCGAATGGGCCAGTACCGCCCCGCCGTCATTGGGTGAAATGAATATCTTCGGGGATGACAAAGCCAAAGAAAGCGATCCGAACGACGTAAAAGCCAATTCCCTGAGCATTACGGCAAATCCTAGCGGAGACGATGGTACCGGGCTGCCCACTTCCCTTCAGATCGTTCCAAGGCTTCTCGACAATGCCGGAAAACCTGTAGCATTCACAGGAGCCGGTCTTGAAGCAACCCTTGAAGTGTTCAGCAACGGGGAAAAACTGGCGACTGCCAAAAACCTGATGCAGGATAATAACTTTAAAGGATTTAACCTGAAATTCTCATCACTGCCTGCAGCAAAGGTTGTAGATAATAAAATTGACATCACCGTATCGGTAAAAACAACGGGCAAGACATTCAAAATGACTAAAATCGGACTGGATGTAAACCCGTCATTGCTGAAGGTGCCGGCACCGGTAGTCGTGGATTCCACGGCAGTGAACCAGGAACCGGCAGTAATGGATCCTAACAATCCGGGAGCCACCGTGCCACCGGTTTCCACAGATCCTAATGCTGCTGCTCCGGCAACCGTGCCTGCCGCTCCGAAACAACCTGCCGCAGATCCGAAAACCGTAGTTTCGGGATTCCTGAACAACGTTAGCGGACAGAATCTGAAAGCAGCCTACAATGCTTCCAGCAACCCAAGCTGGGGAAGCTACGAATCCTTTGCCAACCCCACTTCCGGCTTCGGATCAGTAAAGAATGTCAGCGTAAAGAACATTACATCCAATCTGGCCAATGCCAATGCTGCCAGTGTGAATGCAACATATGATGTTACCGATAAAAACGGAAAAACAACAGCGCTCAAGGTAACTTTCGGGCTGAAAAATGTAAACGGAGACTGGAAAATCTCAAGCTATAAAATCAATCCTTAAATAATGGCAACACAAGAACTTATCAGGAAGCTGGAAGAAAAGATTGAGAATGTAGCGGATTTCCCGATCCCCGGAATTCAGTTCAAGGACATTTCCCCTATTTTCCTTAACCCGAAACTCTATGAGGAAGTGATTAATGATCTGGTAGCTTTCAGCAGAGGTAAGGTGGATGCGGTCTGCGGAATCGAAAGCCGCGGTTACCTTTTCGGGATTGCCATTGCCGTAGCTCTGGAAGTGCCCTTTATCCTGATCAGAAAAGCCGGCAAGCTTCCGCCTCCGGTCATTGCAGAAGAATATGACCTCGAATACGGAAGTGCGGTGATCGAAACCCGCGAAGGCCAGATCAGACCCGGGCAGCGTATCCTGATCCATGATGACCTGCTGGCTACCGGTGGCACTACCGAAGCGGCAGCCAAGCTGGTGGAAAAACAGGGTGCCACCGTAGCCCAGTTCAGCTTCCTTATCGGATTAAAAGAACTCAAAGGCGAAGAGCGGCTGAAAAGATTCAACGCAGAACTCTACCATATCCTGGAATATTAAACAAGCATACACATGCCGTACGGAACCGTTCCTGCGGCATTTTTTATTAATGACCGTTAACAAAACAGGTGGTTACGCTCAGATTTATTCCATATTTATCAATAATACGCACAAAGTATTTTGTAAATCATTCAGAAACAATTAAATTTGCATTTCAATTTTTAA
>NZ_CAJYMO010000211.1 GCF_913776365.1 uncultured Chryseobacterium sp.
AGTCCCCAATCCCAGATATCCCACCGGACAGGAACTGGAACAGCTGAAAGCTTTTGCTGAAATTGCTTCAAAAAACGGCAATTTCAATCTTCCTGCGGACATCCTGGATATTTCCGAAAGAAAAAGAACCCAGCAGCCTTTTGCCAGGGCTATTGTAAAAACCAGGATTCCTGACACGGATTATGTAAATAGAACCGGCTCCGAAGTCCTTTTCAGTTTTAAAGATGTTCTCCAGGTTAATTACCCGAAATATGAGTATGAGCTGAAAGGCAGGGCATTCCTGAAAGGCAGCACCGCAATCGTCATCACTTCTTTCCTGCATCCCGACGGTGAAACTTTTGAAGTTTCAAAAGATGGAAACATCAGTACGCCGGATCTGCTGATCACGGAAGGCGACTTCACCAAAAACAAGATCGAAAACATGCTTCCGCTGGATTATCAGTTGGGCGATTGAATCGTTCCACTTCTGTCAGCCCTATGATAAAAACCCGGGTGTTCTGTTCCAGGTAACACTTATGGTTATAAACCTGGTAATTATTCCGGCCGTTCCTAAAGGGCAAATTAATCCGGACGGATGATGCATTTGAATGGCCAGATCAGCCTGCAAAATCTATCTTTGTCTCGTTATCTTTACAAGGAGACAGCATACTTTCCATTTAAAAGGACGGATGGAAAGGAAAGAAAAGAAAAAAGCGGAACTCCTGCTCCGCTTTATGATAATCCTGATTGATACAAATTTCCTTACTGTTACTGCACCGCCTGCAGCACATTGATATTTCCGTAACCGTAGTCGGAGTCGGGATTCGGGTAGTAGGTGGATGACTGCTTCATCTTATTTACAACCTGTTCCCTGGTCCACGACGGGTTTTTCGACCACACCAGAGCAGCAATCCCTGCTGTAGAGGCCGTCGCTACGGAAGAACCGCCTACGTAATCAGCCTGTCCGTTGTAATAGCTCAGCACCGGGATATTGCTGCCCGATGCCCTTTCCATCTGGTAGGTAAAATCAATTTCAGCTCCGGAATGGCAGATGTCGCATTTCTGGTTGGATGTATTTTCCTTTACGCCGGTTACCGCCTGGGTTTCGGCCATCCATGCAGGGAAGATCACCCCGGCAAAATTGGTGAAACTTGTTGAAGTTCCGCCGGCACAGAAAATCAGTTTCCCTTTGGAATGGGCGTATTTTACGCCGTCTTCAATTTTTCCTACCGAAAAGATGTGGCCCATCGACATGGAAATGATCTTTACTTTTGTATTGTTACCGAGTTCCGTGAAGGCGATTTTTACCCCGTTCTGTTCGTGATACCCGTCCAGCACCACATTGGAAGCTGCCCGGTATGTCACAAGGCTCGCATTATAGGCGACTCCCACCGGTTGCCCCTGGTTGTTTCTGGGCGCTGCAGCAGCAGAAGCCATGCTGGTCCCGTGGCCGCATTGGTCGGCAGAACCGTCATATCCGCTGCTCCAAGGCCATACGGAATCTACGTAAACGCCGTTTTTGGTGATGCTCCTGCCGGAGGACAGGCCGTTGTTGAAGCTGCTGCCGAGCAGCGTCTGTTCAGATGAAACCCCGCTGTCGATAATCCCGATGGTGACCCCGGCCCCCGTACTGTAGCTCCAGGCACCTGTAATATTATGTTTTGCAAAAGACCATGGTGCTTTCGCATTGGGACTTACCGTAGTATAATCCGCCGCATTCAACACAGCAGATTCGAATCCGCAGCCGGATGATGAACTGCCGGATTTTGCTGTTCCGCCGGTTTTCCGTTCGTTTTCGAAATAGCGATAGTCTGCCGGCTCTACGTACCGGATGTTCTTCATTTTCCGCAGGGCAACAATGGTTTCCTGCTTTTCAATGGCTACGTCCATCTGGTTCAGGTACGGATCCGAAGCCAGCAGGATCCTGTCGGATTTTCCTTCATACTGCTGAATAATGTTCAGAATCTCCTCTTCAGCAGCCTTATTGTCCGGCGTTCCCTCTCTGTCGAAAGAGGTTCCGAAACCGACAGAGGCAATTTTATTTCCCTGAAAAACGGCACTCCATACAAAATGGTCAGAAGATTCTTTCCAGGAAAACCGATTACCGCTTCTGATGGTCTCATTGATTTTTTCATTGATCTGTTTTGCAGACAAAGGATCTTTCTGCACCACTTCGATGTCAGCAGCAGTACTTTGCACATCGTCCCTGTTACAGGAGGTAAAAACTGCAAACAGCATACACAGGTAAAAAACGTTTTTCTTCATATATACTTTGATTTGATTTCCCTAATATATCACTTTAGCCTGAATTACAATGATTTGGCAGCTTTAATTTTACTATGCATAAAATAACAGGATGGTCATACACTTTGTCAATTGTACTTCATCAGTTAACACGAGCTTTATCCTGGCTGTTCAGAATTCCTCTTTTTTACTGTGGATAAAATGTGGATAAGTTTGAAAGCGGTAAAACCTGATCTACGTATCAGATTATAAAACAGCAATTCTCATATTGTGAGAGAAGAGAATAAGTGCTAACCCACATTTTAAAAATCAAGTTATTTATCCACAGCAATATGTGAATAAGTCTGTGGATAAGTCTGTGGATAAAATTGTGGATAACTCAATAAAATACTGTAAATCAATACTAAAATATACTTATAACTTTTGCTTCTTTTAAATAGTCAGGCATAAATATTGGACGATGTATCCGGTTATTGCCAGGCTATAATGAAAAACCGACGCAGTTTCCGGATTCAGAACAGCATTTATGACTACCGCAGCGCTGTTGAATTGTCCCGTTAAACATTATGTTCACGGCAGACTAATGGATCATCTGAAAGTCTGATCACTGCCTCCAGTATTATAGGAGGAATTATTTTCAGCAGAAGGAATGACATGTGAATTCAGACATGATAAAGCACCGGACTAATGATGTAATACGGTACAAACTTTTTTGCCTGTATTTTAAGTTAAGGCAGTTCCGGATTTAAAACTCCGGATTCCATTTATTCTAAAAATCAATAAGCATTTTCAAAACGGATGCGGTTCTATTCAATTGCGATCCTACATATTAATACACTTTACTCTTTACATTTCCGACTATTCCTAAACAGATACCGGACCAGCTGCAGGATGCTTTGACTACTGTAGAAAATATCCGGAATCAGAAATCCGGGCAATAATCTTTTGTGGATAAAATGTGGATAAGTTGAAAACCGCCTTATTACCCATTTATGAAAACCGCCGGAAATCAGCCCTGAACTCATCCAGATCCGGGAACTTCTATTTTTTATCAGCTGATCTGAAATACGGTTTTATCCACATGATTTTGTGAATAAGTCTGTGGATAACTATGTGGATAAGATTGTGGATAACTCTGTAAGTCATTGTATTCCAAATAAAAAAGCTGTTCATAAGTCTGAACAGCTTTTTTATTTGGCAGAAGGATTTCTTTTATTTCCATTTGATGTTGCATCCCATGCTCGGCCGCTGGATTTCCTCCTGTGGTTCACCCAGCAAAAGATTTTCAAATGCGATAATCAGATCTTCACCGGTAACTTCCTTGTGGTTTCCCGGTCTGGAATCGTCCATCTGTCCCCTGTAGATCAGGTCCAGTTTGTCATCAAAGAAAAAGAAATCGGGGGTACAGGCGGCATCATAAGCTTTGGCTACAGCCTGGCTTTCATCGTACAGATAAGGAAAGTCAAAATTCCGCTCCATCTGGAACTCAATCATTTTTTCCGGCGCATCGGCAGGATATTTTTCCACATCATTGGCATTGATCGCTATAAATTCAATTCCTCTTTCATTATAATCCTCATACAGCTCATTCAGTTTGTCAATTACATGAAGAACGAACGGACAATGGTTGCACATAAAGACCACCAGCGTTCCTTTTTCTCCTTTCAGTTCATCCAGCGACTGGATTTCATTGCTCCTGGATGGATTGGGAAGCTCGAAAAACGGTGCTTTTGTTCCCAGATCGATCATATTTGAGGGTGTATTCATAACATTTTTATTTGGTTACAAAGATAAAAATTTCTTTTAGGAATAGCGGTTTCAGCAGTTTATAATATTCCGTTAAAAGTTAAATATCAGAATTTATTTGGAACTTATCTTTAAAAGTTTGTAGTTTTGCTAACACTGTTAGTAAAAAAATATCATGGGTCTGCACGAACGCCGTCAACGGGAAAAGGAATCTATCCGCGCCAATATTCTGGACGCTGCATTTTCCCTGGCCAAAACCGAAGGCTGGGCTGCCCTCTCCATAAGGAAAATTGCCGATGCCATCGAATACAGCGCTCCTGTTGTCTATGACTATTTTGAAAACAAGGAAGCCATCTTATTCGAAATCTCACTGAACGGTTTTCACCAGCTTCATATAGAACTGCTGAAGGCCCAAAAGAAGCACGAAAATCCGGAAGACCAGCTGAAAGCCATTGTGGATGCCTACTGGAAGTTTGCCTTCAATAATAAAGAATATTACCAGCTGATGTTCGGTCTCGGCATGCAGTGCAGCGGAAAAGGCCAGATGAAAGAAGAGTTTTCCTCATTCCAGGATATGCTGTATGACTGTACTTATGAAATCATTACGAAAAAAGGATCAAATCCTCATAATGCCTGCCACTCATCCCATGCCCTGTTTTCTGCAGTACATGGATTGATTTCGATTATGATGATGAGAAATGACGACATTCCGTCCACGATGAACAAAACCACGCTTGATGAGACTGTAGCCGCTTTTATTAAATCATTATAATTTTTTTTGAATTAAAAATTAACACCGTTAGGAATTTTAACATACTATAAAATAATTTTTCTTTTCTGAACAATCAAAAACTACGTATATGTCTGTCAGCTTATTTTTCAATAACGTTTACCTGCTAACTAACACCGTTAGAAAAAATAACACAATATAAAACTTTATCATATTTTTATTAACTCTTTTATTATGTACTCATGATTACATCCATCTACATGCTATAAACATCAAGGTCTTTTTTTTCGTTATATTATTAACACTGTTAGGAAATTTAACATACCATTTATTAAAAACATCATTATTCAATCTAACACTTCATTAAAAAATTAAACCCAACATGAAAATATCCGTAAAAGCAAGGATTATTGTACTGATTGCCAGCGCTATCCTTTTACAGAACTGCACCAAAGCTGCAGAAAACTCCGGAACTGCCTTCCCCACTCCTGAACTTCCGGTCTACACCGTAATAAGCTCTCCAGCTACCACCTACCAGGAATTTCCGACTGCCCTTGAGGGAAAAAACAATGTAGAAATAAGGTCTCAGGTCGATGGTTATCTCGACAGGATTTATGTAGAAGAAGGATCTTATGTGAGAGCCGGGCAGCCTTTATTCAAAATCGATTCCCGGGCTTACGGTGAACAGATGAATATGGCCAGCGCCAATCTCCAGGCCGCCAATGCCAACATTCAGAAAGCAAAAGTAGAAGTTGACCGGCTGGAACCTCTTGTTGCCGCGAAAGTGGTTTCCGATGTCCAGCTGAGAACGGCAAAAGCCAGTTATGCGGCGGCTGTAGCGGCTGCATCACAGGCAAAAGCTTCGGTAGGAAACGCCAGGATCAATGTCGGGTTCACTACCATCACCGCACCGGTAAGCGGTTACATCGGCAGGATTCCCTATAAAAAAGGAAGCCTGATCTCCAGGACAGACCCGAACCCGCTGACACTTTTATCGGACATCAGTGAAATCTATGCCTATTTCTCACTGAGCGAACTGGATTTCATTGCTTTCCAGCATCAGTATCCGGGGGCTACCCTGGAGGAAAAACTGAAGAATATGCCGATGGTGGAACTCGTAATTGCCGATAACAGCATTTACCCAATGAAGGGTAAGATGAGCATTGTAGACGGGCAGTTCGATAAAACCACCGGTGCCATCAGTGTCCGGGCTGTCTTCCCCAATGCTTCGGGAACGCTGAGAACCGGGAATACGGGCCGTGTCCGTATGCCGCAGCTGTTTACCAACGCTCTGATTGTCCCTCAGGAATCCACTTTTGAAATTCAGGATAAAACCTATGTATACGTAATGGGTAAAGACCGTAAAGTAACCGGCCGGCCGGTAAAAATTTCCGGAAAAACGGAGAACTATTATTTCATTTCCGAAGGGGTGAAATCCGGTGAAAAGATCGTATACACAGGAATCGGGAACCTGAAAGACGGTGCTTCCATCAAGCCTAAAAATATGTCCTCCGACAGTCTGCTGAGAGCAAGACCTTTGTAATGGCTTTCGCTTTCCAGCCGCACAAGAGAAGAATAAACCGGTATGGAGTTTCCGTATCTGGCTTCTGTACTGCGGTGTGAAACAAAAGCCCTCATTAAAAAATAAACTTCTTATGCTAAAACAATTTATAGAAAGACCGGTCCTTTCAACGGTTATTTCCATCATCCTCCTGTTATTGGGTGCACTGTCACTCTTTAACTTACCCATTGCCCTCTTCCCGGACATCGCGCCGCCAAGTGTCCAGGTAACCGCTTTTTATCCGGGAGCCAATGCCGAAGTAGTAGCCCGCTCGGTAGCTACACCCATTGAAGAGGCGGTAAACGGAGTGGAAAACATGACCTACATGACTTCCAATTCCAGCAACGACGGTACCATGACCCTCAGCGTATTTTTCAGGCAGGGCGCCGATGCCGACAATGCTGCGGTGAACGTTCAGAACAGGGTTTCCAAAGCCATGAGCCAGCTTCCGCAGGAAGTGGTACAGGCGGGAATCTCCACCCAGAAAGTCCAGAACAGTATGATCATGTTCATGGGACTGACCAGTGATGACCCTAAACAATATGACGAGCTTTTCCTTCAAAATTACCTTAAAATTAATGTCATCCCGCAGATCCAGCGTATTCCGGGAGTTGCCCAGGCCCAGGTATTCGGTACCCGCGACTATTCGATGAGGCTCTGGCTGAAACCGGACCGCCTCGCAGCCAATAACCTTTCTCCCCAGGAAGTGCTGACCGCTGTAAAGGAACACAACCTGGAAGCCGCTCCGGGACGTCTCGGCCAGGGAAGCAAGGAAACCTATGAATATATCCTGAAATACAAAGGAAAGCTCAGCAAGAACGAAGACTACGAAAACATTGCCATCAAAGCCAACAGTGACGGTTCATTCCTTAGGCTGAAAGACGTGGCCCGTGTGGAATTCGGTTCCTATACCTATACCGCCGCCAACCGGGTAGACGGTAAGCCGGTATCCGGATTTGCCATCCTTCAGACCGCAGGCTCCAATGCCAATGAGATCCTGACTGAAATTGAAAAGCAGGTGGAACAGATGAAAACCACCCTCCCGAAAGGCGTGGAACCGATCATCATGTATAATTCCAAGGATTTCCTGGATGCCTCCATCCATCAGGTAGTGGAAACGCTGGTAATTGCCTTCGTTCTGGTATTCATTGTGGTGTATATCTTTCTCCAGGATTTCAGATCTACCCTGATCCCGGCCATTGCGGTGCCGGTAGCCATCATCGGTACCTTCTTTTTCCTGCAGCTGTTCGGGTTCAGCATCAATATGCTTACGTTATTTGCGTTGGTCCTGGCAATCGGTATTGTGGTAGATGATGCCATTGTGGTGGTGGAAGCTGTCCACTCTAAAATGGAACGCACCGGAATGCCGGTAGAACAGGCCACCGTAAACTCCATGAGTGAAATTTCCGGGGCCATTATTTCCATTACCCTGGTCATGTGTGCCGTATTTATCCCGGTAGGCTTCATGCAGGGGCCGGCAGGTGTATTTTACCGCCAGTTTGCCTTTACGCTGGCCATTGCTATTATCATCTCTGCCATCAATGCATTGACATTAAGTCCGGCTTTATGTGCCCTTTTCCTGAGCGATCCCCAGGGAGATCACGGGGAACATGGGAAAAAGACAGGTTTCGGAGCCAGGTTTTTCAATGCCTTCAATGCCAGCTTCAACACCATGACGAGAAAATACGTCTACAGCCTGAAATTCCTCATCAAAAATAAATGGATTGCCGTAGGCGGCCTCGCCGTCCTTATTGCAGCCAGTGTTTTCCTGATCAATAAAGCTCCGTCAGGATTCATTCCGACTGAAGACCAGGGATTTGTGCTGTATGCTGTGAATACGCCTCCCGGCAGCTCCCTGGAAAGGACGCACCGGGCAACGGAACAGATCGATAAAGTCATCAATGGGGAAAAAGCAGCGAACCATCTCTGGGTATCAGACGGACTGAACTTCATCAGCAATGCCAATGCTTCCCCCTATTCCGCAGGTTTCATCAAGCTTAAGGATTACGAAGAGCGAGGTGAAATAAAAGATCCGGATCAAATCGCCGCTGCTCTGACCGGAAAAGTGGCCCAGGTAAAAGATGCCAGTGCCTTCTTCTTCAACTTCCCTACAGTTCAGGGATTCGGGAACGTTTCCGGTTTTGAATTCATGCTGCAGGATAAAACCAACAGTTCCTTCGAGCAGCTGGGAACCACCACCCAGGCTTTTATAGGCGAGCTGATGAAACGCCCTGAAATTGCTTTTGCCTTTACTACCTACGCGGCAGGAAACCCGCAGTATACCATTGATGTGGATACGGATAAGGCCAATCAGCTGGGAGTTTCGGTGACAGAACTGATGCAGACCATGCAGATTTATTACGGAAGCAGCTTTGTTTCAGATTTCAACCGTTTCGGTAAATATTACCGGGTCATGGCCCAGGCCGATATCCCATACCGTGCCGATGCGAATTCCCTGGAAGGGATTTATGTAAAGAACAAGTCGGGCGAAATGGTTCCGGTCAACACGCTGGTTACTTTAAAAAGGACCTTCGGACCGGAAACCGTAACCAGAAACAACCTGTTCAATGCCGTCACCATCAACGGAACCCCTAAACCGGGCTACAGCACCGGGGATGCCATCAAAGCTGTTGAGGAGGTGGCAAAACAATCACTGCCGAGAGGTTTCGGGTATGAATGGACCGGGATCACCCGGGAAGAAATCAAAACCGGCGGTCAGACCACTTTTATCTTTATGCTGAGCATCCTGTTTGTCTATTTCCTGCTGGCAGCCCAATACGAAAGCTATATTCTTCCGTTTGCCGTGATCTTAACGATTCCTACAGGGATTTTCGGGGTTTTTGCCTTTACAGGACTGGCCGGGATCGATAACAACATTTACGTACAGGTGGGATTGATCATGCTTGTCGGATTGCTGGCTAAAAATGCCATTCTGATCGTGGAATTTGCCGTCCAGCGGAGAAAAGCAGGAAAATCACTGATCGAATCGGCTCTCCAGGCATCAAGGCTTCGTCTGCGGCCGATCCTGATGACCTCCTTTGCTTTTATTGTAGGAATGCTGCCGCTGGTCTGGACTCAGGGAGCCGCCGCCAAAGGAAACCATTCCATCGGGATCAGCACCGTAGGCGGAATGTTTACCGGCGTGGTATTCGGGATTTTCATTATTCCGGTGATGTACGTCATCTTCCAGTACCTGCATGAAAAGATGCCAAGCCGGAAAAAGAAAAGACTGCAGAGGCAGAAATCAGAATCTGAACTTCTTGCCGCCTCTCATTAATCCAACTGAAACAGAAAGCGTAGGGAATAACGGATCCTGGTCATGAATAACGATCTCACCTGCTCACCTCAGCGCTTTCTGTTCAATGAAAATTTAATCCTATGAAAAGAATAAAAAATATCATCATCGCTTTCTCCATTGCTTTAGGTTCGGTTTCCTGTGTGTCCAAGCTGGCTTATCAGGAACCCAAGCCTGATCTTCCGGAAACTTTCCGGTATACCGCAACTTCCGATACGGCAAGCATTGCCGACCTGGAATGGAAGAAATTTTTCAGCGACCCTATGCTCCAAAGCCTGATTGAAAAAGGCATCAGGCATAATTACGATCTGCAGATCGCCCTGAAACAGGTGGCTTCTTCACAGGAAAAACTGAAACAGGCGAAATACCTGCAGTACCCGGATGTGGGATTCGGGGTTTCTGCACAGATTTCAAGGCCTTCCCAAAACAGTATGAACGGGCAGAGCCTGAACCTCTTTCTGGGGCAGAGCCATGTAGAAGATTATAACGCTGCCTTCAACCTGTCCTGGGAAGCCGATATCTGGGGGAAGATCAAAAACCAGCAGGAAGTTTCGCGCATGCAGTACCTGCAGACGTATGAAGCCACGAAGGCTATCCAGACTCAGGTGGTGGCCGCTATTGCCCAGGGTTATTACAATCTGCTGATGCTGGACCGGCAGCTGGGAATTGCCCGGTCCAACCTTGAGCTGAGTACCCGTACCCTGACCATTACAGAGAAAATGTGGCAGAGCGGTGACACGACTTCCTTAGGCGTTCAGCAGGCAACGGCCCAGAAACAGTCTACCGAGCTGCTGATTACCCAACTGGAACAGAACATAGCCATCCAGGAAAATGCACTGAGTATTCTGACAGGCGAAAATCCGGGGATAATCGAAAGAACGATTGAAATGACTGAAACTTCTTTACCGGCAGATGTTTCAGCAGGACTTCCGGCTGCTATGGTAAGCCGCCGTCCGGATGTACGGCAGCAGGAGCTGGCTTTGCTCCAGTCCAATGCATTGGTGGGAATCGCGCAGGCGAATATGTATCCGGCTTTGAGAATTACGGCTGCCGGCGGTGTGAATTCCTTTAAAATCGACAACTGGTTCCAGATTCCGGCTTCGTTATTCGGTTCCGTACTGGGCGGGATTACCCAACCTATATTTCAGAAAAGACAACTGAAAACCGATCTGAATATTGCCAAAATCCAGCGTGAAAAAAACGTGCTGGCCTTCCGGCAGTCTGTTTTGAATGCAGTGGGTGAAGTTTCCGATGCCCTGGTTTCCAATGAAAGCTTAAAGGTTCAGGAGCAGAAAGCTGCAGAACAGGTACTAACCTTAAAAAACGGAATTAAAAGTGCCGAAATGCTGTACAAGGGCGGAATGGCCAATTACCTGGAAGTGATTACCGCACAGGGGAATTCCCTGCAGGCCGAACTGAACCTGGCTTCCGTAAAGAGGCAGCGGCTCAGCAGCATCGTAGATTTATACAGAGCGCTGGGCGGCGGCTGGAAGTAGCTTTTTTCATTATATTGTTTTGGAATGCAGCTTTTCGGAGCTGCATTTTTTTTGTCTATGGGAATTTAATTTCTTCGCGTGGAATAAGAAAACCTTTAATACAATTTAAGTTTCTGATACAAATCTGGATATGATTTTTAGTCTGAATCCCTGCTCCTTCATAGGCAGGACCACCTTCTGTAAAAATGCCTCTGGTTGTATCAAATCTCCGTATTTTACTAAAGCCTTTCTGATCTTCCTCATATTTTATTCTGTCTTCAATTTTCTGATGAAGATATTCTATGACAGCGCAATCCAATTCTCTTAACAGCAAGTCTTTGTATACATCTTTAGCTACATCTTTATTTTTAGGAAGCAATTTCCCCGTAAATTTCAAGTCCTCTTTAAATAATTCATAATAATCACTGAGGATATCAATAAACTGAGAGTCAGTAAAATCCAGACAATAATCGAGTTGATATATAACACCAACTACAGAGGGAATAGTGATTCTTCCTCGTTTAAATTTATCTTCTGACCATCTCAAAGCCCTTTCATGATTATTTTCCCAAATATAAAAGCCATGACCGAGCCAATCAAATTTCTCTTGACTTTTTTTAATTTTATTAGGATTAGTAACCAATTCATTTCTAACTGACTCATCGCAACCATGAAATCCTATCATCAAATTTGGTCGGCTACTATAAATCATAAAAAAATCTTTATTTATTAGTTACAACTCTTCTCAAATTACTGTAAGCTGCAGTAAAATTTTCCTTTTTAGTAAGTATTTTTGCAGATTGTAAAGATTTTATCACTTTTGCTCTATCTTTCTTCTCTGCTTTGATACTTTTCGCTAAATCTTTTAATAATTTAACCTGATCATTTTCCATTGCCTTTATTTTATTTAATTAATATTCTTAATAAACAAAGTAACATATTTTTTCAATACAAAACAATATTGATTACATCTGAATATATAGATTATCAATCATTTAACTATAAATCTATCACTAATATAATTCACCTGATTATTAAAATCCTCCTGCGAATACCCCAGTGGCAGATAATGGATATCCTCCGCTTTTCGGTACCAGGTCAGCTGACGCTTGGCATACCGGCGGCTGTTTTTTTTGATTTCAGATACCGCGAAATCCAGGTCCCATTCGCCGTCAAAATATTTGAATAATTCTGAATAGCCTACGGTATTCAGTGCGGTAAGGTGCCTGAAAGGGACAAGGCTTGCGGCTTCGTCCAGCAGGCCGTTTTCCATCATCAGGTCTACCCGTCTGTTGATCCGGGCATAGAGTTCCTCCCGCGGCGCCTCTATTCCGATACGGATGGTGCTGAAATCGCGGGAATCCTGAGAAACGGCAATCAGTGCTGAATATTTTTTACCGGTCTGCCAGATCACATCGATGGCACGCAGCAGCCTTCTGTGGTTATGGATATCCACCACCGCAAAATATTCCGGATCAAGTTCCTTCAGCAGTGCCTGAAGCTTTTCAATACCTTCATTTTCAAAAATACCCTGTAATTTTTTCTGGTTGTCTTCATGAGCTTCGGGAAGGTCATTCAGTCCTTCAATCACTGCTTTTTCATACATCATGCTTCCGCCTACAAGAATCACCGTGTCATACACTCCGAAGAGTTCATTGAGTTTCTGCAGGGCCTCTTCCTCATACTGGCCGATAGAATAATAATCTTCCACCGAAAGATTGCCGATAAAATGATGCGGTGCTTCTGCGAGCTCTTCCGGAGACGGTGAAGCGGTCCCGATTTTCATTTCCCGGAAAAACTGCCTCGAGTCGCAGGACACGATTTCCGTGCTGAAATGTTTTGCCAGATCAATAGCCAGTTTTGTTTTCCCGATCCCGGTAGGCCCTACTACAGAAATTAGATTTTTCTTTTTCACCGGGCTAATTTACGAAAATGAGATGAGTTGATGTCATTCCTCCTGATTTAGCGGGACCCCGCATTCATCATCAAACGGATTTTTCAGACTGCATGATCACAGGACGCTGCAGAACTTATCGGATCACCTCGATGATCCTCCTGCTTTCTGCCCTCTTTTTTGCAACCGGTGACATTCCATTCAGGTAACACATTATGGACTTAAATGTTTATCTTTGTACAACAATAGAAAACTATGATTTTATCAATGACCGGCTTTGGTAGAGCCGAAGGTGTTTTTGAAGGGAAAAAGATCACGATCGATATTAAATCTCTGAACAGTAAAAGTTTTGACCTGAATATCAAAATTCCGTTACGGTACAAGGAGAAAGAATTCGAGATCAGAAAGATTCTGAACGACAGAATTATCCGCGGAAAAGTAGACTGCTACATCAACCTGGAAAACCTGGAAGAATCCACCGACGTAAAAATCAATAAAAGCCTGATTGACTCCTATATCAATGAGCTTAAAAATATCGCCTCCGACGGGCCTGATTTTGAATACCTTAAAATGGCTGTGCGCATGCCGGATGCCATCACCTCGAGACCCGATGAGCTTTCAGAAGGCGAATGGGAAGCGCTGGCGAAAATTGTACATGCTGCCGTTGACCGCTTCGGGGAATTCAGAAAAACCGAAGGAAAAATCCTGCATGAAGAACTGGAAAGGAACCTTCAGAATATCGATAAAAACCTGGCGGAAGTGATCCCTTTTGAAGAAGAAAGGATTGTCTCGGTAAAGGAAAGGTATCAGAAATCTTTAAAAGAATTCGAAAATGTGGATGAAACCCGTTTCTACCAGGAAATGGCATATTTCACGGAGAAGCTTGATATTTCGGAAGAGAAAGTAAGGCTGGCCCAACATCTGAAATATTACAAGGAAGTGATGGACAACGAAGATTTCAACGGGAAGAAGCTCGGGTTCATCTCTCAGGAGATCGGAAGGGAGATCAATACGCTGGGTTCCAAAGCCAACCATGCAGCCATCCAGAAACTGGTGGTGATGATGAAAGATGATCTGGAAAAGATCAAGGAACAGACCCTGAATGTGTTATAAGAACTAGGAAAAAAGTAAAACCCGTACTAATCAATCATCAATTATCTCTTATCATTTATGAATAAGGTTATCATATTTTCCGCACCGTCGGGAAGCGGAAAGACAACATTGGTAAAACATTCTTTGGAGACATTCCCCGAACTTCAGTTCTCGATCTCGTGTACCACCAGGCAGCCGAGAGGAAGTGAAGTTCATGCCGTGGATTATCATTTCCTGACGCCGGACGAATTCAGACAGAAAATCTCGGAAGATGCTTTCGTGGAATTTGAGGAAGTCTATACCGATACCTATTACGGAACGCTGAAAGCTGAGGTGGAAAAGATATGGAAGCAGGAAAAAACGGTGATTTTCGATGTGGATGTAAAAGGCGGCATCTCCCTGAAAAAATATTTCGGGGAACAGGCTTTGTCCATTTTCATAGAACCGCCTTCCATTGAAGAACTGGAACGGCGGCTGATCTCCAGAGCAACCGATGATGCGGAAACCATTAAAATCCGTGTTTCCAAGGCAGAAGAAGAGCTGTCTCATGCCGGGGAGTTTGACAGAATCGTGATCAATTCCGATCTGAATGAAGCAAAAAAAGAAATAGAAAGTTTAATACAACATTTTATCGGAAGCTGAAGGTTTGATTTTTGACTTATGATTTCCGATAAACCAAAAACATCGAGGTGGATATGAGTACCGAAACATTAGAAAAAGCCAAATCTGCAATTCCGGTAAGGGGATTCTTAGATATTAAAGACCTTATTATCCCGGAAGGAGAAGAACTGGTGAAAGCAATCCTTAAGCTGAAAGAGGAGAAAAATGCCGTGATCCTGGCCCATTATTACCAGCCCGGACCCATTCAGGACATCGCGGATTTCCTGGGCGATTCCCTTCAGCTGGCCAGACAGGCAAAAGATACCGATGCGGATATGATCGTGTTCTGCGGCGTACATTTCATGGCGGAAGCGGCCAAAATCCTCAATCCTACAAAAAAAGTAGTATTGCCGGACACCATGGCCGGATGTTCCCTGGCTGACGGCTGCTCAGGGGAAGGACTGCGGAAAATGCGCGAACAGCATCCCGATGCCCTGATTGCGACATACATCAACTGCAACGCAGAGACCAAAGCGGAAAGCGACATTATCGTAACCAGCTCCAACGCAGAAACCGTTATTGAAGCCCTGCCGAAAGACCGCCCGATTATTTTTGCCCCGGATAAGAACCTGGGAAGGTACCTTTCGCAGAAAACGGGACGCGACATGATTCTCTGGGACGGAAGCTGTATCGTGCATGAAGCGTTCTCTATGGAACGGATTGCCAAACAGCTTGCCGACAATCCTGATGCCAAGCTGATTGCCCACCCGGAAAGCGAAGAAGCGGTTCTGAAGCTGGCCCATTTCATCGGTTCCACTTCTGCCCTGCTGAATTATGTGGAACAGGATGACTGCCAGAAGTTCATCATTGCTACGGAAGAAGGGATTTTACACGAAATGAAGAAACGGGCGCCGCATAAAGAACTGGTGCCTGCGCTGGTATTTGATGAAAGCTGTAATTGCTCGGAATGTTTCTACATGAAACGCAACACTATGGAAAAACTTTATCTGTGCATGAAATACGAACTTCCGGAAATCATTATTGATGAAGAACTCAGATTAAGGGCCCTGAAACCGATTGAGGCCATGCTTGATCTTTCAAAAAGCATTAAATAAATACAAGGAAAGCACTGTTTTTGGCAGTGCTTTTTTATTTCAATTATCTTGTCCAGGACAAATTGCGCTGACCTACGGCCTTATATTGTCATTTGTTGTTACTGGAAAATTTACCGGATATACCGGCGTAGATAATGAGTCATTACAAGCCCGGAAAGCATTCCGGCAAAATGCCGCTTATTTATTTTTCTTCTATTCCGTTTGTCTTTTTCGGAATAATTTGTACATTTGTTTCAACAATAATGAATTTCTCAGGAAACATATCTTATTTTACTGCACCGGATTTTTCAATTCCGGCAACATTTTCCGTTTCCATCATTATTACCACTACAACCACTACCCCATAACGGGGTAAATTTTCACATATCATCTGCAGGCCTGTCCTCTTTTCCGGAAGAGCAGCATTTCATTTTCCCATAACGCAAATAAACAAGCAACATGAAAGTTTTAAAATTTGGCGGAACCTCCGTAGCCGATGCCCAGAATATAGTGAAGGTTGAGCATATTATTAAGAAAGAATCTTCAGCACATCAAGTCATAGCAGTAGTCTCTGCACTCCAGGGAGTCACCGATCAGCTGATCAGGGCAGCAACCTGTGCTGCTGATCAGGATAAAGTATACGTTCAGATCATTAAAGAACTTGAAAAAAGACACCTGAACCTTGTCAGGGAACTGATTCCGGTCCTCTCGCAAAGCAGCTGGCTGAGCTTTGTCAGAAAAAATTTCAACGACATTGAAGAGCTCTGTCACGGAATTTTTATCCTGAAAGAATGTACGCCTAAGACCAGGGACCGGCTCACTTCATACGGTGAGTTTCTTTCTTCCTCCATATTGTACGGAAAATTCCGGTCGGACGGTTCAGAAGCGGCCTGGATGGATTCCGCTGCGCAGATCGTTACTGACAGTAATTTCTCGCACGCAAAAGTTGATATCGGATGTACGGAAGAAAACATCAGGAAATATATTGCGGAAAACGGTCAACGGATCATTATTGCTCCGGGGTTTATTGCGAAGGATAAAAGCGGGAACCCTACAACACTCGGGCGTGGCGGTTCTGATTATACAGCCTCCCTTATTGCTGCTGCAATGGGTGCGGAAGAGCTTGAGATCTGGACGGATGTAAGCGGAATGATGACTGCAGATCCCAGACTGGTATCCGGAGCAAAGCTGATTCCTGAAATTTCCTATTCGGAGGCCATGGAACTTTCCCATTTTGGCGCAAAAGTACTGTATCCGCCGACCCTTCAGCCGGTGATGGCAAAGAATATCGACCTGAGAATCAAAAACACTTTTGATCCTGAAGCTTCCGGGACGTTAGTTTGCCGTCAGCCCAAAAAAAATGGAGCCGGGGAACAGTTTGCAGCCGGAATCTCCAATACGGGTCCTATTGCACTCCTTACCCTGGAAGGAAGCGGCATGATCGGAATCCCGGGATTTTCTGCAAAGCTGTTCCAGTACTTATCGCATGAAAAAATCAGTGTTATTCTCATTACCCAGAGCTCATCAGAACATTCCATTACGGTTGCCATCAGCGAAAAAGAGGTTGACCGCGCGGCAAATGCCCTCAACCTGACTTTTGAAGATGACTTACAGCTGAAAAAAGTAGAGCCCGTACAGATTGAAACCGGCCTTGGCATCGTTGCCCTGGTAGGAGACCATATGAAAAGCAGAAGCGGCATAAGTGCAAGAATGTTCGGCTGCCTGGGAAACAATGGCATCAATATCCGGGCGATTGCACAAGGTTCTTCGGAAAAAAACATCAGCATCGTTATTTCACAGAAAGACATCCGGAAAGCAGTTAACATCCTGCACGAAGAAGTTTTTGAATCTGAAATCAAGCAGGTCCATCTGTACATCTGCGGCACCGGAAATGTGGGTACAAAATTAATCCGCCAGATCTATGACCAGAATGAATATCTTAAGGAACATCTTCTGGTGAACCTGAGGATTGCCGGAATTTCGAACAGCCGGAAAATGCTTTTTTCCGATACCGGAATTCGTGAAGAGGAATTTCTAAAATTCAGTGAAAACGGTGAAGAATCTTCCCAGGAAAAATTTGCGGATGAAATCATCTTAAGAAACCTGAGAAATCCGGTTTTTGTGGATATAACCGCAAGCCCGGATGTTCCGGAAGTGTATGGGAAATTATTAAAGCGGAGCATCAATATCGTCGCCTGCAACAAAATCGCGGCTTCTTCAGGATTCACCAATTATAAAAATCTGAAAAATACGGCCCGGAACCACAGCTGTAAATTTCTCTTTGAAACCAATGTCGGCGCAGGCCTTCCTGTTATCGGGACCATCAATGACCTCATCAGAAGCGGAGATAAAATTACTGCTATCCAGGCTGTGTTAAGCGGAACGTTGAATTTCGTATTTAACCATTATGACGGAACCCGGCCTTTTTCAGAAGTAGTGGCCCAGGCCCAGCGTGAAGGGTATACCGAACCGGATCCAAGGCTTGACCTGGCGGGAACCGATGTTGCCCGGAAAATCCTGATCCTCGCAAGGGAGGCCGGCTATCCGCTGGAATTTGACAGTATTGAGAATGAAAGCTTCCTGCCTGAAGAATGCATGAAAGGAAGTGTGGAAGATTTTTACAAAGCCCTTCTCAAACATGAAGATCACTTCAGAAAGCTGCTCGGGAATGCAAGAAGCAGCGGGAAAATTTTAAAATATGTTGCTGAATTCAAGGAAGGAAAGGCCAAGACAGGATTGCAGCATGTGGCTCCCGGAAGCGATCTTTTCCATCTGTACGGAAAAGACAACATCGTGATCTTTAAAACACTGAGGTATTCTGAACAGCCTTTGGTCGTGAAGGGTGCCGGAGCCGGTGCAGAGGTTACAGCCAGTGGTATTTTTGCTGATATTGTCCGTTCCGTTTAAAATCTGTCCGATGAAAAAAATAAAATTAAAAGTACCGGCCACCATAGCCAATCTGGTCTGTGGATTTGATATCCTGGGAATGGCCATCCACGAACCCTGTGATGAAATGGAACTGAAGATCGTCGATACGCCCGGCGTTACCATCAGGCATACGGATGGCTTCGGATTGCCGGAAGAACCTTCAGAAAATGTAGCCGGTGTAGTCCTGCTGAAGATCATCGAGCACCTGGATCTGAAAAAGGGTTTTGAGGTCACCATCAATAAAAAGATAAAACCGGGAAGCGGGCTGGGATCGAGCGCAGCCAGTGCCGCCGGCGCTGCGGCAGGTGCCAATGAACTCCTGGGAAACATCTTTACCCGGGAGGAGCTGGTGTATTTTGCCATGTCCGGCGAAGAAAAGGCTTCCGGGGTGAGGCATGCGGATAATATTGCACCTTGCCTCTATGGCGGAATAACATTGGTGAAATCCTCGGATCCCGTTGATATCATTTCCCTGAATTCGCCTGATCTGTTCGTAACGGCGGTTCATCCGCAGATTGAAGTAAAGACATCAGATGCACGACAGATTTTAAAGACCACGGTCTCCCTGAAAGATGCCATAGAACAATGGGGGAACATTGCCGGGCTCGTGGCAGGAATCCAGAAAAATGATGCCGGCCTGATCGGAAGGAGCCTTAAGGATATCATTGTAGAACCTGTCAGAAGCATCCTTATTCCGGAGTTTGATGAAATAAAAAAGAGAAGCATGGAATCGGGGGCGTTAGGCGGAGGGATCTCAGGTTCCGGGCCTTCCGTATTCATGCTGTCCGAAACGGAAGTGATTTCACAGCAGATTGCCGGAATGATGGCTTCCGTCTATGAGAAAGCCGGGATCGACAGTCTGGTATATGTGTCGAAAATAAACCCGTCGGGGATTGTAATTGTTGATTAAAATAAAGAAAATGAATTATTATAATTTAAAAGATAAAAAAGAAACAGCAGATTTCAGGACAGCTACCATCAGAGGCCAGGGAAAGGACAAAGGCCTGTTTTTCCCTGAACACATCCCTCAGTTTGCTCCGGAGTGGATTGAAAGCCTGCATGAGCGCTCCAACGAGGAAATCGCTTTCCGGTGCATGGAAGATTTCGTGGGCAATGAAATTCCGCCTGATCTCTTACGGACCATCGTCTCGGAAACCCTCAGCTTTGAAATCCCTCTAAAAAAAATCAGTGAAAGCATTTATTCCCTGGAACTTTTTCATGGGCCGACTTTGGCTTTCAAAGACGTAGGAGCAGGATTCATGAGCCGCTGCCTGTCTTATTTCCTGAAAGATCAGGACAGGACCGTCACGGTTCTCGTAGCGACTTCAGGAGATACCGGAGGTGCGGTAGCCCACGGATTTTACAGGATCCCGGGCATCCATGTTGTGATCCTGTATCCGAAAAACAAGGTAAGTAAAGTCCAGGAAAAGCAGCTTACCACCCTTGGTGAAAATATTACCCCGCTGGAAGTCAACGGCAGCTTTGACGATTGCCAGAATCTGGTAAAACAGGCTTTTGCAGACAGGGAAATCAGTTCCGGCCTGTTTCTTACCTCAGCCAACTCCATTAATCCGGCAAGATGGCTTCCCCAGCAAATTTATTATCTGCTGGCATTGAAACAGTGGCGTGCAACAGAACAGGACCTGCCTGTGATCTGTGTTCCCAGCGGAAATCTGGGAAATATCTGTGCCGGGCTTCTTGCCTACAAAAGGGGATTGCCCGCTGAACATTTCATTGCCGCCTGCAATGCAAATGACAGCATTTCCCGGTACTTAAAAACCCGGCAAATGGTTCCCCATGCAACCGAAGCCACACTTTCCAATGCAATGGATGTGGGAAACCCCAGCAATTTCGTGAGGATTTCTGAACTTTTTAACAACCGGTTTGAAAAATTAAAAGATATACTCTCAGGCTATACCGTTGATGATGAGACCACCCTGCGTACGATCAGAAAAATATACGCGGAACATGACTATCTGCTTGACCCCCACAGTGCGGTTGCCTACGCTGCCCTGGAAGAATATCTCGCTGAAAGGCCCGGCAAGAAAGGCTTCATCCTGGGTACGGCGCATCCCGTAAAGTTTCCCGAAGCTATTGAAAAAGCAATACATACCGGAACCGCAATTCCTGAATCCCTGAAAAGTTTAATGGATAAAGAGAAAAAAAGTCTCGAAATACAACCGGATTTCACGGAATTAAAACGATTTTTGCTGAATAAAATCAACAGATAAAAACATGAGTAAAATATATCTTGAAGAGGTAAAGATTTATGCCTATCACGGTGTGCTCCCAGAAGAAAATACCATCGGGACGTATTATCTCCTGAACCTGGAAATCCATACCGATCTCTGGAAAGCTGCAGCATCGGATGACCTTCATGATACCATCAGCTATGCGGATATCAACGCGGTCATCCATCGGGAAATGAAGATTCAATCCAAGCTGCTGGAGCACGTGGCCGGCAGAATTATTTCTGCTGTGCACCGGGACTTTCCGCAGATTGATTATATCAAGCTGAAGATTACCAAAACAGCCCCGCCGATGCAGGGTGAAATGAAGGGCGCCGGTATCGAACTGGAAAAAAGCTTTAAACCCAACTCATAAAATGACTGCATACCTGAAACCCACGAGACTGATGATGATCCTGCTGATGTCGGTTATTCTACCGCTCTCCGGGCAGGCACAGGATAACCGGGCGGCTGCCTATAATTTTCCAAGGCTGAAATCCAGTATTGCCATGCCCGTAGGGATTCCGCTTCCCGAGATCAGCAACATCATCAATGCATCTGTAAAAGAGCTTATTTATTCGGATGATTCCTATACGGATAACAACAATGATCAGTTTAAAGTCAAGGTATGGAAAACCCGTCCGATCCGCCTCGTCAGCGGTACCCAGCAGAACCTCCTGATCGAGGTACCGCTGAAGATATGGGCCGAAAAAGGCATCGGTACGCTGGGCCTCTACACGTACCAGAATACGACTTTTGAAACGGTAATGTCCTTCAGCACCACCATCAGCCTGAAAAGCAACTGGACGATCACCACGACAACAGAGCCTAACGGTTTCCGCTGGGTGACAAAGCCTACCCTCGACTTCGGAAAAATACAGATCCCGATTACGCCGATCGTGGAAAAAAACCTGAAGGAACAACAGGAAAAATTCAGTAAAACCATAGACGGGCAGATTGCCTCCCAGCTTAACTTCAGCCAGTACGCCGCTATGGCATGGAATGCTTTCTCACAGCCATTCCTGATTTCGGAGGAGTATGATACCTGGCTGAAAGTAAGCCCGGTCAGCACCAAGCTTACACCGTTGAAGTTTTATAAGGACCGGATCGATACCTCTATCGGCATCGAGGTCTATTCAGAAACCTTTACCGGAAGCCGGCCATCGGCCTCCGAACCGGTAAAAACCGTGCCTGGCTTTACGCTTGTCCAGTCTCTGGCAGACCGCTTCCGCATTCAGACAACAGCCAATATCCCGTTTACCGAGGCTACCCGCATTGCACAGAATATGTTTCTTGATAAAGAATTTGAAATCCAGGGATCTGCTGCAAAAATCAAAGACATTAAGGTATACGGAGTGGCCGACCGGGTGATGATAGAAGCCCAGACGGAAGGCTACGTCAACGGCAAGGTGTTTATTTCAGGAATTCCCGTGTACGATGAGGGAAAGAGGAAAATTGTACTTTCGGAAACGAAATTCAACCTGAGAACCGCCAATATCCTGCAGAAAACCGCTTCCCTCCTGTTCCGAAGAAAAATTGTGAAAATGATTGAAGAAGAATACGGCATCCCGACTCAGGATATTGAAGAAATATCCCGCAAAAGCATTGAAGAGGCTTTCAATAAAGAATATTACAAAGGGATAAAAATGAACGGAAAGGTATTCAGCCTTAAGCCAGTTCAGATCCTTTTGAATCCGTATGGCATTACAGCTGTTATCGATACCGATGCCAACCTTCATCTGCTGCTGAACGGAATCTGAATGATTCATTACAAGATCGGATGCATACTACGAAAGAATATCTCAAAGTTAAAAGACCACAGGGTTTCCAAAGGCATCAGACTGGCCAATGACCTTCCGGACCTGATTGCTCTGATCATCATCACCAACTCCATTTTATCCCTGCTTTTCACCTTCGTTCCTGTATCATACCAATTCGATAGACTGGTTTCTGTTTCTGGATCATGGCGGCTTTTTGTGGGAATTATTCATAGGAAGTGTAACCTCATTCATTCATTATTTTTATCAGAAAGCATTTCCGGCGGGAAGACATCCGGTAAAATGATCACGCAGACAAGCGTACTCAGCATTGATGGTACAAAACCCGGTCTGAAACAGATTTTTCTGCGGAATATTGTCCGCGAAGTCCCTTTTGACAGTTTTTCATTTCCGGGCGAAAATGGCTGGCATGACCGCCGGACGGATACACGAGTGGTTACTATCAAAAAATATGAAGCTGATAAACAGGCAAAAAGCGAAATTGATACCATCGGCAGCAAAGAAATTGCCTGAAAAATTTTATTTCATCATAAATTTTTCTATATTTGCACACCTGAAAACGGTAAACACAGGGTACTTTGGCCGAGCGGCTAGGCAGTGGTCTGCAACACCATCTACAGCGGTTCGAATCCGCTAGGTACCTCAGGATAAGCCCTTAATTGCTTTATTAAAAGCTTTTAAGGGTTTTTTGTTTATAAAAATTCCAACCATATTCCAACATTTATTTTTTTTAATAAGATCTGATAAATTCACGCAATAGCGAACAGCAATAAAAAAGGCCCCGGTTGGGGCTTTTATTTTTTAATTTGATTTGTATAATTATTCTTAATTCGATATAAAGTTTTTCCGTTTACCACATTCATATTATAAAATACGCCCTTTCTTTTGAAAGTTATAAAGTAAATATACTCTTCAGTATTATTTGCCGATCGTAATATCTCGATCATATTTTTAAAATCAATATTTTTCTTTGATAATGTATTATCATCATTAAACAATAATGACTCTACAAATTCATAGTCAGGATTGTAATTCATCATTTTGCAGATGTTGAACCAAGATTCTTTATTGTTTTCAATTTCAGTACTGGCCATTAATGCAAATTCATCAATACCTGGTTTATCATCTCGTTCATAAGCTATCATATGAAAGTTTGCAGAACTATAGGATCTTCTTTCCAACCCGAAATTATAATCTGTATCAACCGGAATAAGTCCTGTTTTACTTTCTAAAAAATCAAAACTTTGTTTGAAGCTATCTGACACAGCTATAAATTCCTGCAGACTTTGAGATTTTACTGATACAACTGAAAATATAAAAATCGCTATTAATTTTTTCATAAGGTGATTTTTTTTACTACCAGTCATCACTTTGGTTAATTTTTTCTTTAATCACATTCTCATTTGATATAATTTGAATCTTAATCATTTCATTGATTTCATTAAGTGATCGCAAATTATTTCTTGCATTCAGAAATTCTGTTTCTAATTTCTTTTTAAGCCGAGGTTTTGATTCTTGATCCATTAAATTTTTATTTAATGTATATTTTTCATTTTCGGCCTCTATATCTTTTAGTAAGCTATTGTAGGGCTGTTTTATTTCTGGAATACTTATCTGCTTAAATTCCTTGTTAAGTACAATATTATTTACTATGTATCTTACCTTTTTATCTTTTATTTCAATATTCACCTTGTAAGAAGTTCTAGCTGTTGTCAGAAAATCATATTCCATAGTTGGTAAAGCCTCATTAAAACTAAGAATACCTGTATCTGGATCATCTTGATCTATAACAAATTTTGATTTTACAGCAACATTGTTCAACCACTTTTTTAATGTAGAATATATTTCGCTTTTTGTTTTATTACTTTCAATGACTTTAGTATATGTATAATCCCCATCAACTATTTCCAACTCCTGACCGTTAGCAAGAACTGATATTGCTAAAAAGGCAAACAATAATATTGAATTTTTTCTCATAGCTAATTTTTGGGTGAATATACAAATTCCCTGAAATATGATTTTACGGAATCCCGTAAAATAAAAAAGATACCACATTGCATGATAATTCATGGAATATTGAAATTACTCCTATTTCAAACCCAGAAAATAAATAGCGATCTAACATGCTCTTAGTACATTAACCTTACTTAGAATTTAAATTTTCACCTTATGAATGTACTGCAATATTTCATCCTATGTCCTGATCTATAGAAAAAAGAATTCTCTGCTTTATATTCACATTCATTTAAATTATTTTTTGCTTTTCCGAGAATCTTTGAGTTCCTATATGCTCCTTCTTCATCACGCACCACCTATTCAAAATAAGCCATTAAATAATTCTCCGTGACTGGATTTTTTCTATATTTACACTACCAAAAAAATTCTTATGAAAAAATTAAAAAAAGAGCAGTTGAAAGCGATTGTGGCAGGCACTGAAATCTGTCTTGAGTGCGCCGAAGGTTATCATCAGGTAATCATCAACGGCAGATGCTATTGCGAACCGAACTAGAATCAACAAGAAAGCCCTTACCGGGGCTTTTTTGTTAGGGCATACACCTATCTGATCATACTACAGGCAGTAAATTAAAAACGGCCCGGTTTCCGATGTAAAATTAAGTTTACCGCTTGATCTCAAACGCCGGAAGCAAACAGACGGCCGCCGGAAGCTTTCTTACAGCGCCGTGGCAAAAGCAAAAAATCCGAAAAAGATACCCGGACTGTTGGCTACTACAATCGGCCAGTCTTTTTTAGGCCTTTTGATCAGGCCGTAAATAACCCACAGACTGCAGTTGATCCCGGCCACCAGCGGCTGCAGCCAATCGCCTTTTTCACCCTTCAGGTTACCGGAGATCTGCGGAATATAGGAAAAATACATGGCCATGGCTGTTACGGTAGCTACCCAGCCCAATATCTGCATCATTTTTTCATTCATAGTTTCATATGTAAGCAATACCTGCCTGAAATTATTATGCCAGGAAAATGCCTCGTCTCACAGATGTAATTTATACCGGTATAAAATCAGATGTTTCCGGGAAAGTGCCGGTCTGAATGAAGGGTTCCGTACGATACTATGTACCAGGCATTCACCAATGATCATTTCAGAAGCAGCGGATTACAGACTTTTAATGTGAGGCGGGAAGGTAAATATCAGTAAATAAGACGCTATTCTTTGCTGAATGGAATTTCAATATAGCTGTCATTATACCATTTGATTTCGAGTGGCTCCCCGGCATCTTTAACCGATTCTTCGCTCACATCTTTCCCGGTACCGTAATTGATCTGCCACGAAGGGTTTTTATTAATGCCCACCAAAAGCATCAACCGGCTTCCTTTCTCAATTTTTTTGCTGATGAAAGTCGTATTTTTTACAGGAATCGTCGTGATGGCATTTGGAACGAGTAATTTCCGGATCGCCGGATCTTCGGCATAACTTGCCCGGCCTATGTACTTTGAAAGTAAAAAGTATTTTCCGTCCGGCAGTACCTCATACAGATTCATTGAAATGTCACAATCCTTTTTATTAACAGCGAAACTCAATGTTCCTGAGAATGCACCGGTAATTTCGGTTTCCTCACGGAACGGATCCGTAGTATACGCCAGATAATGGTTTGTACCGGGTAAACTGTCTGTGATGATGTCAGATGAATATTTCAGGATCCTGTCTGCATCACTTCTGTCTTTCAGGTCTACTTTTAATGTGGAGCAATAGCCGGGTTTGTTTCGGGCAGGTGATAATTTCATTTTTTCGTCCAGGTAGTATTTCCTTTTGTGCTTATCAAATTCATCCATGGACGCTGCACTTTTCCAGGCATTTTTCCCGATTACTTCATAATTGATCTTATCTTTCAGAAAAACCGGTTTCTCCTTGCCTCCCAGTATATAATCAAACCACTGGAAACAGACTTCTTTCAGGTTGATATTCGCTGCGGGATCAATATTCAGGCCTGCTATTCTATTTTTGATGTAGCCCTGCCCTCCTCCGTGGTCATACGGACCGATGATCAAGTAATGATCAGCCTGCTTATGATATCTTGTATGATTTTGATAATAAGTAAGCGCTCCGATCTGATCGTCATCAAAATAGCCGGTTGTTGTTAATACCGGAATGTTGATCTTCGCATAATCTTCTGAAACGGGAGCCATGTTTTGCCAGTAGCGATCATAAGAAGGATGCTGGAGCCAGCGCTGGAAGAGGTCGTCTTTTTTCCCGCTGATGGCGTCAAGCTGATTAAAAGGTTTTCCGCTGGTATACCAGTCCCTGTATATTTTCATCCATTTTTTTCTGTCAGAAAAGCTTTCCTGATTAACGGTGGGCGTACCGGTAACATAATCCAGCCACTGCAGCATATAAGACATGAAAATATTATTCTGCATCGGGTAATCGATTCCTATTCCTACTGCGACCTGCGGAATGATGGTCTTTAGTGCCGGATGTAATTTTTTGGTTGCTGCCCATTGGCTGAATCCCAGATAACTTCCGCCGATCATTCCCACCTTCCCGTTACTCCACGGCTGCTTCACAATCCAGTCTATTACTTCATTGATATCTTCATGTTCATGCTCAAAAGGCTCGATTTTCTGATGGCCCAGAAACTTTCCCCTGGCATTGATATATACACACATATATCCCCGGCTTGCAATTTCTTTGGCATCGTTTACATCATCCGGTTGCGAGTAGATGGTATTGACAACAATCGACGATCCTTTTTTTATGGTATTGTTCAGTACAACCCTGATACTGATATCATGTCCTTTTTTTGAGGTGATCAGCAGGCTGTCCCGTACTGTAAATGTATGGGCTTCCCATTTCTTCAGAAGCGGATCAGCATATTTGAAAGATTCTTTTGCCACATGGTAAGAATTGTATTTTCTGCAGAGTAAAAGAGCGGTTTTTATATCGACACTGTCTTTCCGGGTGAATTCTGATTTCAGCAGATCATCAATTTCTTTTTGTAGCCGTAAAAGATCAATATCAAAGTACCGGGGCAAAAGAATCTGCGACTGCAGCGATAAGGTCTGGTATTTTTTGTACAGTTCGTCTGTGTAGGCTGCTGCAAATTCTTTTCCATGCGCGGTGTGCTGTAAGGTTTTCATATACACTTCATACTGCGTTCCCATGGCATGGGCTGCGTCCGGATTGCTAGCAAGATAAAAGCGGCGTACGGAATCCAGTCTCTGCAGGGCAAGATTCTGTTTTCCCGACACCATATTAATCCTGAAAAGATTATCATAAAAAACCGTTTTATCCTTTTCAGTATACGTCTTTTCTAATTCTAGTGCCAGGTAAGCCACAAAGCCTGCTAAATTATCAGCATTTATTTTCTCAGCCCGCTGAATAAAAATTTTCTGGGAAAACAGAGTTCCGCACAGCAGGATGAAAACAAGCAAAAAAAATTTTTTCATATATTAGTTTTATACTAATGCATAATCTCTTTCAGAGGCTGCTGATCAGTCTAACGAATCAGCCGGCGCATCATCAGCAATCAATGTAGCTGCAGAAATTACCGGTTTCCATAATAATCTCAGATTGTCTTATACCGGCGGTAGAGAACCCACCCATCTTCGGACTGATCATAAGCCGTTCTCCAGATCTGGGTCATACAGTATGGATTCCATTGTCTTCCTATAGTATCACTGACTCAAAAGCATCTTGTCTCAAAATGACTCCTCTACTTGTATTTGCTGATACATTTCTAATCATCATCATCCATAATAAGGTAACTGACTTTATCTTACGCTTTAGAAATAACAACGCTTAGGCTGACCAATTCCATATACCAATAGTATAGTAATCACCTACTCTTCTCTTTGGCTTTATCTTGCTGCTGGAGTAATCTATTATATTAACACGGTAAAGTGCAGGTACTCTTTTTTGTATCCATTGGCAAAAGACCCGAAACTTTTATGCCCTGCCTCATTTGCAGTTGCTAAAATACTAAGTTTTCCTTAATTTCTTATTCTGTTCAGTTCCTCCGCAGCCTGATTGATCCTCAATCCGTTCAGATACTAAGGAATTTTTTTTCCTTTGAGCTTACTGACTGATGCAAAACAGTTTAGGGATCTTAACCGGCAATTTCTTCCGATATCCCTACATGATGACAATGCATAGAATTACGGTATATGAAAGTGAATAAAATCGGTCTGTGTTAAACAGATGAACAGATGAATAAATAAAATAAGAATGCCGACGGTTGCGATAAAGGAGTATGACAGATCATGAATGAGTAAAAGCAATCCTCAGTATGAAAAAGATCGTTTACAATGTTTTTATCAGCACGACTGGAAACTGTAAAGGATAACCCCGGACCCTATTTTTCATTTCTTAGGGTTTTGAATTGACTTCAGGAGCTTGTTCCCGCTATCCGCTGTATCTTTTTTTGCCGGGCTTGTCCCGGGGCAAAAAAAGGATGCCGCTGCTATCGGGGCTATGCCGGTTGCGGGTGGTTTCGGCGGCTGTCCAAAGACCTGCATCCGGGCTGATGGCTATTGCCATATGATAAAAGACCCGCATCCTGTCAGAGTATCGTATAATGCCTGGTGTACCATCACTTAGAAAAGTAAGGCAGAAAAAACTTCATATGAGCCGCCTGTTTGCAGCATCCCATTACAGCAGATCGGATTTAAGCCCCGTAGGGGCGGTATGTTCATAGCAGCACGTTCCACAATGAATCAGGCTCCATAGAAGCGGCCTGTTTCCCCCTTTTGGATAACAAAGGCAAAGAACAGAGAGGTAACAAGAGAAAAGAAAAGAAAAGAAAAGAAAAGAAGAGAAGAGAACATAACCGGCAGACGGATAACCCGGATGCCCACGGGACCGCTGTGCATGGCTACTGATAAGAACACCGAATATTGAACTTCACACCATCATTTATCATTCATCATCTATCACTCATAACTCATAACTCATCCCTGATGTATGGGCATAAAAAAACCTCATACAAAAATGTATGAGGTTTAAAAAAAGACTGGCGGCGACCTACTCTCCCGCTATTCGCAGTACCATCGGCGCTGGTGGGCTTAACTTCTGTGTTCGGAATGGGAACAGGTGAGCCCCACCGCTAAAACCACC
>NZ_CAJYMO010000212.1 GCF_913776365.1 uncultured Chryseobacterium sp.
GTGGAGCAGGAAGATGTGATGAATGTTTTCGAAGGGATGACAAAAACTTTGCTGAAAGACATCACCGGCCAGGAATTCGGGGATTTCCCGAGAATGACGTTTGCCGATGCGATGCAGAAATACGGAAACGACAAGCCGGACATCCGTTTCGGAATGGAATTCGTGGAATTGAACGATCTTGTTAAAGGAAAAGATTTCAAAATATTTGATGAAGCAGAATTGGTTGTCGGAATCAATGTGAAAGGATGTGCAGACTATACAAGAAAACAGATCGACGAGCTGGTGGATTGGGTAAAGAGACCACAGATCGGGGCTTCCGGAATGGTTTGGGTAAAATTCCAGAACGACGGAGTAAAGACTTCTTCCGTAAATAAATTCTATGGCGAAGAAGATTTAGCCAAGATCATCGAGAAATTCGGGGCTAAAGAAGGCGATCTGATACTGATCCTTTCCGGAAACGAGCACAAGGTAAGAACCCAGCTTTCAGCTTTAAGAATGGAGCTCGGAAACCGCCTGGGCCTGAGAAAAGGAAATGAATTCGCCCCGCTTTGGGTCGTTGACTTCCCGTTACTGGAGTTTGATGAAGAAAGCGGCCGTTACCACGCCATGCACCACCCTTTTACCTCTCCGAAGCCTGAGGATTTCCACCTGCTGGAAACCGATCCGGGAAAAGCAAGAGCCAATGCTTATGATATGGTATTGAACGGCAACGAAATCGGTGGCGGATCCATCAGGATTTTCGATAAAGACCTGCAGTCCAAAATGTTTGATCTGTTAGGCTTTACCAAAGAAGAAGCGGAAGCCCAGTTTGGATTCTTAATGAATGCCTTCAAATACGGAGCTCCTCCTCACGGCGGACTGGCCTTCGGTTTCGACCGTCTGGTAGCCATCCTCGACGGAAATGAGGTGATCCGGGATTATATCGCCTTCCCTAAAAACAATTCCGGGCGCGATGTGATGATCGACGCGCCGGCTGCAATCGCCAACGAACAGCTGGATGAACTGGAATTGCAATTGAATATAAAATCATAAATTAGAAGCGGGGAAATTTTTCTCCGCTTTTTTATTTCATATAACATTTAATTTACGCAATGAAAAAGCATAAACGAGAACCTTGGGAGATTCCGGTTATCATCCTCTGGTACTTTGGATTGTTTATTTTTTATCATGGAATCGGGTATTCGAAAGAGAAGAACGCTTTTGACTTTAAAGGAGGATATTTTGTAATAGGAATTCTGATCCTGGCTCCGATCTATCTTTTCATCCGTTCACTCAAAGAAAATGACAAACCTTTTGCCGTTGAAAATTTTCGCAGAGATATTACCATTGGTACCATCAAAAAATATAAGATCTGTGAAGACATTGACTTGACGGGGGCTGCAATCGAAAGCTATGTTTTCGCTATCGGAAAAGATCAGAATGACTATGCTAATATCTTCTATAATCAAAACGATATAAAATTTGTAAAGACCAAAGTTACTATTCCTTATTTCAATAAATCTTTACCCGTAATCACAGCCTTTACCAATATTGAGGCCATGGTGCTGAAAGAAATTTTCCGTCATCATATTTCCGCAACCGTTTATTTTGACAAATATATTCCTACAAATTATTATATTGACTTAACGTTTCTGGAAGATATAAACCCTGCAGTATTTACATCTGAAATGAATCCAAAAGAGACATAGCTTTTATTGCCTCATGAAAATATCCGTTTCTGTAATAATTTTCCTTTTCTGTATTTCTGCAACAGGAGCGTTGGTATTCTTCCTGTGTATGTTATTTTAGAAATAACATATCATCAATCTTCAGGACGGCAGAAAACTTCACGTAAAAAGTTTCCTATATGAAACGATCAGGATTTCTTATGGCTTTTTGCATGATAAGCATTTGCGGCGCTAAAAATTTAATTGCTTTTCAGTTAAAAGAGAAATTATCCGAAAACGCTATTGTTTCAGCAGAATTTAACGGAATATTTTTCAGCAGAAATGATATTAAAGGGATTTTTGATCATTTTTGAAGCTGATGAAGGACGGAACCGTTGTGATTGTTTCAGCGGATTTTTAAGTCTTGAAAATGGCGAAACAATACCTGTAGAAGTTATCCGTCATTGCTATGAAAAAAAACAGATATATCATCATTTCCAAGCAATATGACTTGGATGCAACGATAGGAGACATCAGAACGGATATATTTGACTATATAAAAAATGACCTCATAAATACTGAGTAATCAGAATGCAAAAAACCTCAGTTCATAATAAGTGAACCACTATCAAAACCATGAAAATAACTTTAATATTTTGAGTGAATACCCTGTTTCAGATATTCATTTTTCTTATGTTAAAAATACGTCCTGGACTATGCTTCATTTGGATTAGGAAAATATTGTTGAAATTAATTTCAATAAAATAATTGAATATCATAAAGATAAAGCCCGGATCAAAAAGCCATTATGAAATATCAGACCCCACAAATATTCATCTCACGGCACAGACATTGTACGATTCAGACCAAATACAGTACAATGAAAGCAATCTGGAACGGCGCCATCGGTTTTGGCCTGGTAAATATTCCTGTAAAGATCTATTCGGCAACGGAAACCACAAAGCTGGATCTCGATATGCTGGATAAATCCGATTACTCCAACATCCGTTTCAAACGGGTAAATGAATCCACAGGAAAAGAAGTAAAATGGGAAAACATTGTGAAAGGCTATCTGATGGACGACAAATACATCATCCTGGATGAAGACGATTATGAAGCCGCCAGCCCGGAGAAAACCAAGATCCTTTCCATCGACCAGTTTGTGAGGGAAGAGGAAGTGGATTCGGTATATTTTGAAAACCCTTATTATCTGGAACCTCAGAAAAACGGTGAAAATGCGTACCGCCTTTTGCTGAAAGCCCTGTCCAAAACGGAAATGGCGGGTATCGGTACTTTCGTCCTGCGGGAAAGCGAAGCCATAGGCATGATCAGGCCTTACAATGACGATATCCTGGTGCTGAACCGGCTAAGGTTTGCCGAGGAGATCCGTGATTATAGTGACCTGAAAATCCCGGCTAAGAAACCGCCGAAACCGGCCGAGCTTAAAATGGCAGTCAATCTGATCGAGCAGCTTTCCCAGGATTTTGATCCGACCCTGTATAAAGACAATTATTCCGATGAGCTGATGAAGATCATCAAGCAGAAGGCGAAGGGTAAAACCGTCAAAGTCAAAAAAGCGGAACCTGCCGAAGACGGTAAAGTAATTGACCTGATGGCGCAGCTAAAAGCCAGTTTACAGAATTCCAAATCTAAAAATGCATCCTGATGGCCCTTAAAGATTATCATAATAAACGGAGATTTGATGAAACCAGTGAACCGGAAGGTTCCGTAAAGAAAAGCGGCAACCAGCTGGTCTTCGTGATACAGCGGCATGCTGCTTCCCGGCTTCATTATGATTTCAGACTGGAAATGGACGGCGTGCTGAAAAGCTGGGCGGTACCGAAAGGTCCTTCCCTTGATCCGAAAGACAAACGCCTTGCGATGATGGTAGAAGACCATCCGTACGATTATAAAGATTTCGAAGGAAATATTCCCGAAGGAAATTACGGTGCCGGACAGGTGGAAATCTGGGATAGCGGAACCTATGAGCCACTGGATGATACGAGTACTTTGTCCGATGCAAAAGAGTTGCTGAAGGAACTGAAAGCAGGCTCCCTGAAATTTATTCTCCACGGCAAAAAACTGAAAGGTGAATTTGCTCTGGTCAGAATGAAAAATTCAGAAGGCAATGCCTGGCTGCTGATTAAGCATAAGGATGATTTTGCCGAGAGCAGCTACGATGCAGAAGACCATACTTCTTCAAAATCAGCAGTCACCGAATTCCTGGAGGAAAAAAAAAGCCCAAAAACCGGCAAAAAGCCAGCGTAGGGCAGCATCATAAGCCATTTCATGATCCCTCCGCATTAAGTGAGGAGAAAAAGCTTTCTTCGTTTATTCACCCCATGCTTGCCAAACTGCATGATGAACCCTTCGACCATAAAGACTGGATCTTCGAGATCAAATGGGACGGCTACAGGGCCGTTGCCGATCTCAGCAAAGATGAGCCGGAATTCTATTCCCGAAACGGGATTTCATTTCTTTCCAAATTTGAAAAAGTAGCCAGGGATTTCAGCAGGCAGAAACATCAGATGATCCTGGACGGGGAAATTGTGGCTTATGATGCTAAAGGACGGCCGAATTTCCAGCTGCTGCAGCAAATCGGTGATCATCCTGACCTTGCTTTAGTGTATCAGGTTTTTGATTTGCTCTGGCTAAACGGGCATTCTACCGAAAATCTTCCGCTGGTCCAACGGAAAGAATTACTGAAAGAAGCCCTTGTTGAAACCGACGTGATCCGGTATTGCGATCACGTGGAGGAAAAAGGCATCAGCTTTTATGAGGAGATGCATAAACTGGACCTGGAAGGTATGATTGCAAAAAAATCGGACAGCATTTATACCGAAGACCACCGGAGTACCGACTGGCTGAAGGTGAAATTTTCCCAAACCGATGAAACCATTATCTGCGGGTTTACAGAACCGAAAGGTTCCAGAATAGGCTTTGGAGCTTTGATTCTGGGAAAATATGTAAATGACGAACTTATCTATTGCGGACATACGGGGACGGGATTTAACCGCGGATCGCTGCTGGAAATCCGTGAAAGGCTGGAAGCAATGGCGGTAAAAAAATCACCGTTTGAAAAAACACCTAAAACCAATTCACCGGTTACCTGGATCCGTCCGGAACTGGTCTGCGAAATCAAATATTCTGAAATTACGAATGACGGCATTTTCCGGCATCCCGTTTTCGTTACCATCCGGGAAGATAAGGAACCGGAAGAAGTACAGGGGACTTCCCGATCCGTTACCGAAAAACCTGAAGATATGAAACCGAAAACCACCGTTGCCAAAAAGACCAGAGTTTCTGATGAAGAGACTGAAATCACGCTGAACCGCCACAAAGTAAAGCTAACCCATCAGGATAAAATCTATTTTCCCAAAGATAACCTCACCAAAGGTGATATTATCACCTATTACCAATCTGTAGCCGATTTCATCCTGCCCCACCTGAAAAACCGGCCGCTTTCGCTCAACCGCTTTCCCAACGGAATCGGGAAGCAGGGCTTTTACCAGAAAGATGCCGGGGAAAATATCCCCGAATGGATCAAGACCACGAAAGTATTTTCCGAATCCACCGATGAATACATCGATTATATGCTCTGTAACGACAAAGCTACCCTGGCCTATCTCAACAACCTCGGCTGTATCGATATGAACCCGTGGAACAGCGCTTTGCCCGATCTAGATCACCCGGATTATCTGGTTCTTGATCTCGATCCTTCTAAAAGAAACACTTTTGATGATGTCATCGAAACGGCCCTGCAGGTCAATGAGGTTCTGAAATCCATTAAAATCCAGGGCTATTGTAAAACTTCAGGCAGTACGGGAATCCATATCTACATTCCAATGGATGGGAAATATGATTTCGATCAGGTAAAAGATTTCGCCCATATCCTGATGAAACAGGTCCATGAAAAACTTCCGGAGCTGACCACCCTGGAGAGGAGCCTTCAGAAAAGAAGCCATGATAAAATTTATATGGATTACCTTCAGAACCGTCAGGGACAGACCCTGGCCAGTGTATACAGCATCCGCCCGAAAGAAGGAGCCGCCGTTTCCATGCCGCTGGAATGGGATGAGCTGAAACCGGGAATGAAGCCTACAGATTTCAACATCCATAATGCCCTGGAAAGAATCAAAGAAAAAGGCGATCTCTTTAAGCCTGTTTTAGGAAAGGGTATTGATATGATGGCAGCACTGGAATTATTACAGGATATTAAATAATATCTATATTTGAAAGGAAATATAATTCCATGAAATTTTTTTTCTTTATCATCTTTTTTCTGATGCTGATCTCCTGCCGTAAAAACCCGGAATCAGCAGATATGGAATATGCTTTTGAAAACGTCTTACATGATAACGATACGTTGTTGATCACTTCGCGATTTAATGATTGCGGCGAATGGGGCGGCCATGAAGAAAAGATAAAACTGTACAGATTAGGAAGAGAGGTCCTGTTAAGTTATATCAGATACCGCATCAACTGTTCTGAAAGAAATGCTTCCGGTTCGATAATCCAGCATAAAGAATCTGCAAACAGCTTTTATTTATCAGATTCACAAAGCAAAGCAGTCATGAACTATATGACTGCTTTAATAAAATTGAAATTTACAGAGCAGCCAATAGGAAACAGTGGTAATATGTTTTCTGTTGAAAATACCGCCGGTGATCTGCACCTTTCATGTTATGGCAGCAGTTATCTTTTGCTTGACAATTATAACATATTGATAGAAAAATTGCATTTTGATAAGGTTCAGATTCATCAAAGGTAGTTGACAGGTCTGATTTTCCGGTTGACCGAAAGAAAGTCATCTTCCCCTATTTATTTTAAAAAAAATAATCTGATAGGAAGAACACACTTATTGAGGAATACCATATGCCTGATCATGCAGATTTTCAATAATTTTCAAGCAATAATCAATGCTATTTTCATCCCTTACCTGGTTGATCAAAAGGTATAAATTATTAATAATATCCGGGATGGATAAGACCAGATCATCTGTAAAAAATCTTCTCTTCATCAGGTGTATCTCTAAATTTAAATATAGACAATACAGATATTCCACATCATTAATTTTCGCAAAACATTCGCAGAAAACATACGAAGACAGGTATCTGCCCTTCAAATTATAATCTGCAAAATCTAAAAACCGGGCTATAAAATAAAGATATGGATCTTTATATCTGAATATTTCTATTATAAAATCATCCTGCTGTTCTGCTGTCAAAGTATCCAGGATATTTTGCAAAAAAGGACAAAAATCGTATTCGAAATTCTCTGAGGTACCGTTTACATCGATATTATCAATATAATTTGTTATTCGCAAAAGTTCATCTTTCATGATCAAATCTATGGTAATTTCGCCACCAGCCCTTCCGGCAGTATTTTCAGAATTAAATAAATAAGTTTCCATCTGAAGTCCGGAACAATAGTGAACGAGTTTCCGGCATTAACGATATGCCTTGCTACATATTCCGGTTCCATAATCAGGGATTCGTTCAGTTGCAGGCCTTCATTGATTTTGGTCCGGATATAGCCGATGACCAGTGCATTGACTTTTATATTCCGCGGTGCCAGCTCCTGCCTCAACCCGGCCAGGTATGTGGTGAAAGCTGCCTTGGTGCTTCCATACACAAAGTTGCTCTTCCGGCCCCGGACACCCGACAGTGAAGACAGCCCGATGATCCTTTCCAGGTTTTTATTCCCGGTATCTGCCACCATACAGTTCAGGACAGAGACAGCTCCCATATAATTTACCGTCATCATCTGCTGGGTCCCTTTGAAATCCTTTAGGGCCGTTTCATTATCCACCAGAAAGCCGGCCGCGTAAACGACAATGTGAGGCTTTATCGGAAGTGCTTTATAAAAAGCCTGATGGGAACCGAAATCAGCTGCATCAAAAGACAACACCAAAACCTTCGGGTGAAGGCCATGCTCCGTAACAAAACTTTCAAGCGAACGGATATTCCGGGAAGCTGCGATAACGGAAAATCCATTCCTCGTGTATTGCAGGATGCATTGCTTTGCCACATCGGAGTTGGCACCCAGAATGAGAACGTTTTTAACAGTGTTTTGATTCATGGGGCAAAGATAATCCAAACCATACCCAACAACACTATGGAAAAGAATAAATACGGATCACACGATGGCGTTGTATAGCCCTTTTTATAAAACAGATAGTAGTTCATAAGAGGCCAACAGTATTCTAAACATACCACCGATAAAAAAAGAACGTATCACAGGATACAAAAAGTTCCGGCGGGGTAAACAAAGCCTACCCCGCCGAAACGGTATTGATTTCAAACCTGAAAAACTATTTTTTCTCCAGGTCGATTTCTTTTTTATCTTCAATTTTTTCTGCCGCTTTGGCCTTGTCTCCGAAGCGGGCTTCCGTAAATTCCCTGGAAACGGCTGCTTTTTCAAATTTCAGCTTTCCGGAAAGGGTTTCGATGATAAAGCCGTCATCGTGAACCTGGGCAATCCTTCCGTGGAGCCCGGAAGTAAGGACTACTCTGGTTCCCACTTTCAGGGTTTCCTGAAAATTCTTTTCCTGCTTCTGCTTTTTCATCTGGGGACGGATCATCAGGAAATAAAATCCTACGAACATTACCCCCATCATGATCAGCATCATTGGCGAGCTTCCGCCGGCAGGTGCCTGTAGAAATATGGATATCGTATTCATGATCTTAAGGCTGGATGTTTGCAGTGAAGGTTAATTTAACCGGTGTTTTTTCCACATTGGCAAAAACGTCAGCATACTTATTTACGTTACCGTCGAAGTTTGAAGAATCGAAATGAAGGGTGATTTTCCCTTTTTTCCCCGGCATGATCGGCTCTTTGGTGAAATCCGGTGCCGTACATCCGCATCCCGGTTTTACTTCTGAGATCACCAACGGGTTGCTTCCCGTATTGGTTACTTCATATACATGCTCTACTTTATCTCCTTTTTTGATTTTACCGAAATCGAAATTGCTTTCAGAAAGGGCAATGGTGGTTAACGGTTGGTTAGGAGTAGCAGCAGCACCGGTACCGGCCTCAGCTGTTGCCGGTGCCATGGCTGAATCGCCTGGCGCAGCCATGGCTCCTGTAGCGGTAGAATCTACGGCAGCTGTTTCTGTCCCTGTTGCTGTTTCCTTATTTTCTTTTTTGCAGGAAACCAATCCGAAGCCTATGATTGATAAGGCAATAACTGACAATGTCTTTTTCATATAACTGATTTATATTCTGTTTAGATCTTTACAATACTTATCCAGGATTCCGTTAATAAAGATGTTCGAACGGTCTGTTGCAAACACTTTGGCAATCTCGATGTATTCGTTGATAATGACTCTTGAAGGTGTGAGCGGGAAGTTATCAAGTTCGGCTATTGCTGTTGATAAAATAACTTTGTCCATGAGCGAAACCCTTTCCAGGTCCCAGTTTTCCAGCCGCTCCTGCAGTTTCTTTTCGTTGTTTTCCCAGCTGTCCAGTGTATTTCTCAGCAATTTCATGGCAAAGGTCTTGTCATCCTCATCCTTGATCATTTTGATCAACGTCCGGCTTTCTTCATTTTCCTTCAGGAAACCGATGGTCTTCTGTACCATGGAATTGGCAATATGGATATCATCATACCAGGAAAGTTCCTTATCCCCCAGATAATCGTGGAAATCATCATTTTCTGCAATGTAGCGGAGAAATAATTTCCCGATGAACTTCTGGTCTTCCTCGAAGGAATACCCTTCCTCCTTCATAAAATCCTGATATCTTTTCCCTGCAGTAATCCTCTGGAAGGTCTTTACCAACAGGTCATCATGCATATCCCACTTCAGCTGTTTGTGCTGGCCTGTGAAAAACAGACGTTCCGGGTTTTCCTCCAGCTTTTTAAGAACCTGATTATTGATGAATTTTTGGTTAGGATTAATATCAGCATCGGTTTTGATGTATTTGTTTTTCCCGATTTCGATCTGGTTTTCTGCCAGGTCTTTAAGGGCTACCAGGAAATTCAGCTGATAGATGTATAGATAATAGATTTTCTCTATCCCACTGAACATGTTTTTCTCTAACACATCAAACTTTACAGGATTCTGGTAATAAGAATACACAGTCTGTACTACTTTTTCACGGATTTGTCGTCTTCCTAACATTCAAAGAGCTTTTTATGGGTGCAAAGATATAAAATTTAAAATTGATGAAATTCATAGTCTGGCCACATTTTCGTAATTTTGTAAAACTTTATGAAAGCTTTAAAAACCCTGAACCCCTATTTCTGGAAGCACAAAATACTGTTATTTTGGGGAGTATTGTTCATCATTGCCAGCAATTTTTTCAACATCTATAAAGTTCAGTTTGTAGGAAAATCCGTAGATGCGCTTACCCACAGCGGCAACCTTGGATTCAACCGCCAGGTGCTGATCTATGTAGCAATCATCGTAGGCTGTTCATTGCTGACCGGGATTTTCACATTTATGATGAGACAGACCATCATTGTGGCTTCCAGGAGGATTGAATATGAGCTGAAGAATAAAATTTACCGCCATTATCAGGACCTGTCCTTAACCGACTATAAGCAGACGACCATCGGTGACCTGATGAACCGTCTGAGTGAAGACGTCGTAGCCGTACGGATGTACCTTGGTCCCGGTGTGATGTATGTGGCCAATCTTCTGGTACTGGTTATTATTACTGCCATTTACATGCTGAAGACGGATGTCTCCATGACCCTGTGGACCCTGCTTCCGTTACCCATCCTCTCCTTTGCCATTTACAAGGTAAGTTCGGTCATCAATAAAAAATCGAAGATCATGCAGAAAAGCCAGTCCGCCATCTCCACTTTTGTGCAGGACAGCTTTTCAGGAATCCGCGTAGTGAAGTTTTTTGCCCGTGAAAAATATATTGAGAAAAATTATGGCGTGAAGGTAACTGATTATCAGGATAAAGCACTTGACCTTACCAAGACGGAAGCCTACTTTTTTACCATTATCCTTTTCGTGATCGGTCTGCTGAATGTAGCCATCATCTGGATCGGCGGGCAGAAATACATTGCCGGCGAACTGAGCATCGGTAAAATTGCCGATTTTTTCATGTACATCAATACCCTGATCTTTCCGTTTTCCATGGTAGGCTGGGTAACCTCCGTGAACCAGAGGGCTGAAGCTTCCATGCAGCGGATCAATGAATTCATGGATAAGAAATCCGAAATCGTGAACCATAATTTTGAGAATTATACTATCAAAGGAGATATCGAGTTCCGGAATGTTTCCTATGTTTATCCCAATACCGGAATCAGGGCACTGGATAACCTGAGCTTTACGGTAAAGGCAGGTGAATCCTTAGCCATTATGGGAAAGACCGGAAGCGGAAAATCTACCATTGCGTTACTCTTATGCCGGCTGATTGATCCTACGGAAGGCGAGATCCTGGTTGACGGTAAGAACCTGAAAGACCATAACCTGGAGAATTACCGGAACTTCATCGGCTACATTCCCCAGGAAAGTTATCTTTTTTCTGATTCCATTGAAAACAACATCGGTTTTGCCATCGATCAGCCTACCCATGAGAAAGTAGTGGAATATGCAACCATCGCTGATGTTGACAAAAATATTACCGGCTTTAAAGAGCAGTACAAAACGATGGTAGGCGAGCGCGGCGTGATGCTTTCCGGAGGCCAGAAACAACGGATCTGTATTGCCCGTGCCCTGATTAAAGATCCGAAGATTATTATTTTTGACGATTCCCTGTCTGCACTGGATACGGAGACCGAACAAAATATTCTGGAAAATATCGACAGGAAAATACAAAATGCCACATCCGTAATCATCACACACAGAGAATCTAGCGCCCAAAGAGCCGATAAAATCCTGAACCTCACGGAAATTGACAATTCCGTAACTGCTTAGCTCATTTGTTCGGAAATGTTAAATAAATCATAAAAAAAATTTTGTGATTGAAAGAAAACTTTTATATTTGTTCCTAACAAGATTAAAAAATATCTAACAATGAGTGAATACAAGGAACGCCATGAAAATGAAATTTTCACCAAGGTGTTAAAAGCAGGGAGAAGAACTTATTTCTTTGATGTGCGCGAGACGAAAGCAGGAGATTATTATCTTACCATTACTGAAAGCAAAAAGAATTTCGGGGAAAACGGGGAAGCTACATTTGAGAAACATAAAATCTATCTTTATAAAGAAGATTTTAAAAGTTTTCAGGAGATGTTTAATGAATCCACAGATTTTATCATTAACGAAAAGGGTGAGGATGTAATATCGGAGAAACACGACAAAGACTTCAAAAGCAGATCGTACACCATTGACTCTGACGACGAGGTTTAAAAAAAAGTATACTTCTAAAAAACACAAGCATCTGAAAAAAAGATGCTTTTTTTATGTCCGGAAATAGAAATCCGGACCTAGTGAGCAATCCAGCCGGTTATCAGCTTACCACCTTCCTTTTTTATTTCAAAATATTTATTTTCTGTAATACACTGCCTCTTTGCCGGATCATCTGATCAATCCTTTTGTCATCTATATGCAAAGCGGGCATATGCTACCATTTATTCTGTTTTTATATACAAACTTATTTTTCAGCCCCTGGAGATGAGCTTATCTGTATGCATCCGTATACCGCATTCAGGTTTGTGACAAAGATGAAAATGGGCTAAAGCCCATTTCTATTGATAATATGCTGATTTCCATTTTGAAAATGGGCTAAAGCCCATTTCTATTGATGATCTAATGTTTTCTATGTATCAATTAATGCACCTGTTGATTTTATTTCAAAAATCAACAGGTGCATAATGCAGATGCATATTGATGAGTCCGCATTTTGAGAACTATTTCTGATCGTCACCGTTTCCATAAAAAAAGGGATTGCCTGAAAAGACAATCCCTTATACCATACGGATGCTAAAGCCTGCAGTGCGAGTCCGGAAATTAACGATCCGTTCTCTGGTCTGCAATGCTGTATTTACCGTTTAATCACTTTCACTGTTTTCTCCGTATTACCGGCAAGTTTGATTTTCACCAGATACATTCCGGATACTGCAGAAGACATGTGGATGACCGTTTTGGTATCATTCACCGGTTGGGTCAATACCAGTTGTCCGGCTGCACTGTATACCGTTACCGAAAGAATTTTCTCATCGGACACGATGTTCAGGTCATCCTGTACCGGGTTCGGGAAAACCTTCAGGCTTGTCTGCG
>NZ_CAJYMO010000213.1 GCF_913776365.1 uncultured Chryseobacterium sp.
TCCCGGGAAGCGTCCGGTGCATTTCAGAAAGCCATTCCCTATGCTGAGAAGGCCCGTAACCGGACCATGGTTGACCATTATTATACCCAGTTGGCGACCATCCTGATGAATAATGCACAGTTTACGAAAGCGCTGACGTACAATCAAAAGGCGGTTGCCCTCCTTGAAAAAGAAGCTCCCGGATCAAGTACCATGCTCTTTGCTTATTTAAACGGTGTAAGCATCTATTGCTATACAGGACAGGCAGATCAGGCACTGGCACTGCTCCGCAAAGCGGGGAAGCTGCTGGAGCCCTATCCGGATTCCGTCAACAATATTTTATATTATTACAATGAAACCCTGTATTATACCACCACAGGAAATCTCGCTGAGGCCATTGCGAGTGCAGATAAGGGAATCGCGCTTGCAGAGATCAACCATCAGAAACAGATGGTCCAGCAGCTGCTCTTCCGGAAATACAATATTTACAGCGAGCAGAAAGACTTCCGGAATGCCCGCCGGATGCTGCTGGAGGTTACAGGTGACCGCACCCTCATGCGGAACAGCATAGACAAAGCCATGATTTACGGTGAACTGGCCAAAACCAGCGCTGCCCTGGAAGATTATCCTTCAGCCTATTCCTGGCTGGAAGCGCAGAAAAAACTGACCGACAGCATCAACGCCGGCGAAAGCAAGATCAGGATCAACGAACTGGAAACCCGTTACCGGACTGCCGAAAGCCGACGGAAGATTGCTGACCTCCAGACACAGAACCGGCAGGCGGCACTGAATGCAAAAAACGGGCGGCTCTATGCCGGTATCGTGGCCATCGGATGCCTTTTCCTGTTTGTCGTATTGGGATTTGCCGTCATCAATGCCGCAAGCAAACGCAGACTGGCGGAACAGAAGGAAATCAATTACCGTCAGCAGCTGGACGAGCTGGAACAGAAACAGCAGCTGAAAGTAGCGAAAGCGATGCTGGACGGTGAGGAGCTGGAACGTGAAAGGGTGGCCCGCGATCTTCATGACGGTCTGGGCGGAATGCTGACGGGCGTGAAAATCAACCTTTCCTGCCTGGCAGAGGAACAAACCGGCGTTGCCAAAGATCAGAATTTCCGGAAAACCGTGGGCCAGCTGGATGCTGCCGCCAGTGAGCTCCGGCGGATTGCAAGAAATATGGTGCCGGAGACGCTGCTGAAATTCGGGCTGGAGACGGCATTGAAGGATCTCTGTGAATTCTACATGCGGGAAGGGCTGGAGATCTCCTGTGAAACCTTCGGGCTCACAAAAGAGCTTCCTCTGAACATACAGCTGAATATGTACCGGATCTTCCAGGAACTGATCTCAAATGCCATCCGCCACGCCGGCGCCTCCCAGATCCTGATGCAGTGCAGCCAGAACGGACCTGTTATTTTGATTACTTTTGAAGACAATGGGGCCGGGTTTGACCCTGCATCGGTACGGAAAGGAAAAGGGATGGGACTGCAGAACCTGAACAACCGGATTGCCTACCTCGGGGGCCAGCTCGAAATTATTTCATCACCGGGAGAAGGTACCACCATAAATATTGAACTTAACACTGCTATCCATGGATAAACTGCGCACCGTAATTGTTGACGATCATCCTATCGTGATCGAAGGGCTCAAAAATCTTCTTTCCCATGAGGAGAACATTGAGATGGTAGAAAGCTTCGGCAAAGGCTGTGAACTGCTGGACTATCTGGAAACACATCGGGTAGACCTCATCCTGCTGGATATCAGCCTTCCGGACAGTAACGGCATGGATCTGTGCCTGAAAATCAAAAAAATATCCGAGGAAACAAAGGTGCTGATCCTGAGCAATCATACGGAAAGAAGCATCATCCTGCAAACCATACAGAACGGGGCCAGCGGATACCTGCTGAAAAACAGTTCGGTTCAGGAGCTGAGAGCTTGTATTGCCGGTGCTATGCAGGGCAATATCTGTTACAGCCGTGAAGTGGTTGAAATGATCAGCCGGCCTTCCGGGAACGGTTCCGGCAGTATCCCGAGGCTCACCCGCCGCGAAAAACAGATCCTGGTGTTGCTGGCGGAAGGGAAAACCAGCCAGGTGATTGCCGGAGAGCTCTTCCTGAGCCCTCTGACGGTAGACACCCACCGCCGGAACCTCATCCAGAAATTTGAGGTGAAGAATGTAGCTGAACTCATCATGGAAGCCAACCGGTCAGGAGTGCTGTAATCTTGACAGGATGTGAGATGAACTTGACAGCCGGAAGCTGCCGGGAATTTGCGGTCCCGGAAGAATATGATCGGGTTACATATTTTTTGACCGCTCAACGGCGGGATTCCTGCAAGGGGTATCTGTGCAGGTTGAAGTTCTGATAAACAAACAGCCGGAAACCTGGCTGACGGAACAGAAGTTGAAAACAGTCCGGGGAATGATCCTGCCTGAAAACAATTTCTTTTGTTTAAAATAAGCCTGTAAAATACTTAATACCGTTACGGCAGGAGGATATGTTAATCATTGTTTCCTGCGGGTTCTCACTATTCTTGACAATAATTTTTTAAGCATTTTAAGAATAAAATCCGAGAGGAGATCAGGAAAGATCAAGGTTTGTACAGGTATGAAATTATCGATTGTCCGTTTATTGTGCATGCATCAATTGACTGTTTGTTAATTTTTTACAGACAGCAGATCTGTAATGCACGAAAAGCGATCCTGTATTCAAACACTTTTTCATCTGGGAAAAACGCTGCATATTTTTTATATAGGTAGAGATTTCACAGTACTTCTTTATGTTTTTCTATGTTTTTTTGTTTCATAAGCGTTTATGTTTATATGGTTTTAATTGAGTAACTTTGTGAAGCCAATAGCAAGTATATTGATTTATGAAAGTTTCCAAGAAGGTAAATCGCATCAGAAGGTCTGTTATGCAGAATTTAACAAAACGAATAGGCAGATCAGAGAATGAGAGGATGTTCGACCGTCAGGCCCAGGTAAAGAGGATACTGATTTCAAGACCCAACCACAGACTCGGAAACCTTCTGCTGTTAAGCGCTTTGGTACAGGAAGTGGAGGAAACTTTTCCCCAAGCTAGGATCGATCTGTTTGTAAAGGGTACTATTGCGCCTACCATCTACAGGAATTACAATACCATTGACCGGATTATACAGCTGCCGAAAAAGCCGTTCAGCAGCCTTTTCAGTTATCTTAAGGGCTGGGCTTTACTCAAAAGCAGAAAGTATGATCTCGTAATCAATGCCAGTTCCGGATCTTCTTCCGGCAAGCTTTCCACCAGTTTTGCCCATGCAAAATACAAGCTTTACGGCACTCCTGACGATAACGGTTCTGCCCTGGCTTATCCGGATTACCGGCATTTTGCTAAAAATTCCATTTACGATCTCAGGCATTTCCTCGGCATGCAGGCAGCCGGAAGAGAAACGGTAAAAGTTCCTTTTCTGAATATCCGCCTGGACCGGAATGAACTGGAGGACGGACGGAAAAAGCTGCATGCACTGGTGAAAAACGGGAAGAAAACCATCTGCCTCTTTACCAATGCTACGGGTGACAAATGTTATTCCGAAGACTGGTGGCAGGGATTTTACAGCCATCTTGAAAAGGCATTTCCGGATTATAATATCATTGAGCTGCTTCCGGTGGAAAACATCTCCCGGCTGAATTTCATGATCCCCGGTTTTTACAGTACCGATATCCGTGAAATGGGCGCTTTCATTGCCCATACCGCTCTTTTTATAACGGCCGATAATGGGGTGATGCACCTGGCCAGTGCCGTAGGTACGCCTACCATAGGGCTGTTTTCCGTGACCAGTGAAGAGCTCTACAGACCGTATAATCCGGGAAGCCTCTCGGTGAATACACAGTCTGCAGACCATCAGGAAATTACCCGCATCATCACAGACAGCCTGAGCTGATACCTTCATTTCCTTAAAAATGCACGCAGAATTATGAATGTTGTTGTAACGAATAATTTTTCCCAATATAGTGATCATATTTCCGGGATTTTAAAAAGTTTTAGCGAAGGCGGAACCCTGATTGGCAGCGGAAGCAGGAATGTGGTTAAAGTTTTTGGGATCAACGGGCAAAATTTTAATTTCAAATCCTTCAAGCAGCACAATATCATCAACAGGCATATCTATAAGTTTTACAGAAAGTCGAAAGCCCGGCGTTCTTTTGAATATGCCCAGATGCTCCTTGATAAGAAATTCCATACGCCCAAGCCCGTCGCTTATATAGAGTACCATGATTTCGTTGGGCTTACCTCCAGCTTTTATATCAGTGAACAACTGGAAGATGTCAATACCCTGTGGGATGTTTTTTACAACCCGGCTTTTGAAGACCGTGAAGAAATTATCCGGCTGTACACCCGGCTGATGTTCCAGCTCCATGAGAACGGGATAGAATTCATAGACAATTCCCCGGGTAACTTCCTGGTCAGGAAAGAAAACGGAAGCTATGTCCTCTATATGGTAGACCTGAACCGGATGAAATTCCATTCGCTGATGAGCCCGGAAAGAAGGTTGAGGAATTTTGAAAGAATCACGGATAACACAGAAATCATCTCCATCATCAGTGAGCACTATGGCTTACTGTCCGGGCTTTCTGCCTCTTACTGTTTCCGTAAAATCAGCGGTTATGCAAAAAGCAAAAAAACACGGCTGAAAATTAAAAAGATACTCAAGTTTTACAAGTTCTTCTTACCACTGAAACGTTAAATAATAAAGGCTGTCCAGATTTCTCAGACAGCCTTCTTTTTTTAATTAATAACCGAAGATTTCGGTCAGGTTGAGTTTCTTTACTTCTCCAAGCTTCTGCATATCGGCTTCGCTTACCTTATCCTGGGAGGCCACCAGGCAGTACGTATAGTTTTTTCCTTTCATTTCCTTATCGTGGAAGCTGTTGATATCGGCAAATTTCAGCGCAGGGGCCTGTTCATAGACCAATTTACGGACATCTTCCCGGTTGCCCAGCTTCTGGGCCCGCAGGTAGGAAAAAATAATTCCGTCCTGGGTAATCCTTTCTGCGGCAATCGATTTTTTAAGGCCGCTTTTGGCTGTTTCAAACAGCTGGTCGGATTTTGGTAGGGTGGTCAGCAGTTCATTCATCGCCGTCGTGGATTCACCGAACTTATCGGCCTGCGTACCCACATACGCCATAATCATGTCCTTGTCTTCTTTCTTGCCCGGAAGTGAAAAGTAGGAATACGTGGAGTAGGCGAGAGCTTTTGACTCCCGGATGGTCTGGAACACCACAGATCCCATGCCGCCGCCGAAATAGTTGTTGAAGAGATTGACCGTCGGTGTAATGCTTACGTTATAAGGATCGCTGTTGCGTACCCAGAAAACTTCCGCCTGCACCATATCATAGTGGGCAAACAATACTTTGTTGCGGTCGGTCGGAACCTGCGTGAATACCTTGGATTTCGGCATTTCCTTCAGTGAGGCCGGAATGGTATGGACCGGCTGTAAAGCAGCGGTAAGCTCGTTTCCGGTCTTCGGGCCATAATACAGGACTTTGTGCCTGTAATTGAACAGCTCGTGCAGGATGTTCACCAGGTCTTCGGCCTTCAGCGCGTCCAGTTCGGCATCGCTCAGCACATTGTTGAACGGATTCTGCGGACCGTACTGGGCGTAGCTTCTCAGCCCGCTCATGATCATTCCTTTGTTCTGCTTGGCATTGGCCCTGGATTTTTTCAGCCTGGTTTTGTACGCGTCCATCGCCTCCTGGTCAGGCTTGCAGTTCCTGATCAGGTCTTCGAACAGGGCTGCCGTCTTGCTGAAATTTTCATTAAGCCCTTCCAGCGTTACATATGTTTCCTCATTTCCGGCATTGACGTCAAAGCTGGACGCCAGTTTGTAGAATTCCTTGCTGATGGCTTCCGAGGATTTGTCCCGGGTACCCAGGTACTCAAGGTATTCCGCAGCCAGCGGCAGTAGTTTATTGTTCCATTTCCCGGAATCAAAATAATAATACAGTCTGAACAGGGAGTTGTCCGTGTTTTTTACGGAAAGCACTTCTGCAGTACCGAGCCTGTTTTTGGCGATATCCTTATCGAAATTCAGCCATACCGGGGAAATCGGTGCTTCGGGCATCGCTTCCACTTTCTTCAGGAAAGGAGACTGGTCTTCGCGGTTTACGGAAACCGGCGTAATGGCCGGCTTGTCTACTTTCACTATGTTTTTGTCTTCCCCTTTCCGCTTATATACTGCTGCATAACTGTTGTCTTTCAGATAGCGGGAAGCAAAATCCATGATGTCTTTCTTAGTAATCCCGGAAATTTCCTCAATATACTGAAGCTGCGTCTTATGGTCTACATCAGAAGTAAATTCATCCATCAGCGATTCTGCACGCGAACTGTACTTTTCGTATTTCTGAATGGTATTTTTCTTTTCGTTATTGACGATCGACTGCAGCAGCTCATCGGAAAATTCGCCTTTCCGGAGTTTGTCGATTTCCTGGAGCAGCAAGGCCTTCACCTCATCCAGCGACTGTCCTTCGGTAGGGTTCCCCTGCAGCAGCAGCACGGAATAGTCTTTCAGAACATAGGGATACGCATAGGCCGCCAGCAGTTTCTGCTTCTTCACCAGATCCAGGTCGATCAGCCCGGCCTGGCCGTTGGTCAGCATACTCCCGATGAAATTCAGCATCCTGGCATCTTTGGTTGTCGCTCCCGGAAACCGGAAACCGATGGTGATGTTCTCGGGATTCGGCCCGAAGACTTCGCGGATCACCGGAGCGGTGATGGCTGCTTCGGTTCCCACATTGTAATTTGGAACGGCTTTGGGCTTCATATAGGAGAAGGCCCTGTCTATTTTGGCAATCATTTCGTCCGGATTGAAATCCCCTGACATGATTACTCCCATATTATTGGGAACATAATAATTATTGAAATATTCCCGGATTGCCGTTAATGAAGGGTTTTTCAGGTGTTCCACGGTTCCGATGGTCGTCTGTTTACCGTAATTGTTATTCGGAAAAATAGCGGCAAACATGGCCTCATATACTTTCCGCGGATCATTATCCAGCCCTCTGTTCTTTTCCTCGTACACGGCTTCCAGTTCGGTATGGAAAAGCCGTAGCACCGGCTGCCGGAAACGCTCTGCCTGAACAGCGAGGAACTTGTCGGTTGCATTGGCTGGAATATCTTCCGTGTAGACCGTCTGTTCAAACGAAGTAAATGCATTGGTACCGTCCGCGCCCATGCCGGCCATCATTTTGTCATATTCGTTGGCAATGGCATATGCCGAGGCTTCCCCTGAAATTTTATCGATTTCCTTATAAATCTCCTTTCTTTTCGATTCGTCTTTCGTCTGGTTGTATTTCTCATACAATGCATCGATCCGGTCGAGCAGCGGCTTTTCCTTTGCCCAGTCCTTGGATCCGAACCGGTCGGTTCCTTTGAAAAGCATATGCTCCAGGTAGTGTGCAAGGCCCGTATGATCGGCAGGATCGGTTTTACTGCCGGCTTTCGTGGCAATATAAGTCTGGATCCTGGGCTCTTTTTTGGTCGGGCTCAGGATAACGGTCAGCCCGTTTTTTAACGTATAATACCTTGCAGCAGTGGGATCGTTGGTTACATAGGTATAGGGGTAGCCGTTGGATACGGCTTCCTTCCACTGGAAATCCTGTCCATACGCATCTCCGCAGAAACTTGCTGCAGCAATGCTGGTGGCGATGGTTAGTTTTTTTAAAAGGTTCATCTATGGAAAATGGTTTGATGAGTATATTGGTAAATCTGCGCGCGATCTTCAGACTGAAGATCTGCCGGAAGGCTTTAACTTACAGTTTCAAGCACCGTTTTTATTCTTCTCATGGCCTCGATAAGGTCTTCTTCCGAAGCTGCATAGGAAAAGCGGATGCATTCCGGGCTTCCGAAAGAAACACCCCCCACGCAGCCGACATTGGCATTTTCCAGCAGGAACATCGCAAAATCATCGGAATCGGTGATTTCCGTGCCGTTCAGGGTCTTTCCGAGGTAATAGGAGATATCAGGGAAGAAGTAAAAAGCGGCTTTCGGCAGGACCACTTTGAAGCCCGGGATTTCTTTCATCAGGTCGTACACTAAGTCCCTCCGTTTCCGGAATGCGTCGATCATATACTGGTATTCGGAAGGATCGGCCTTCAATGCCGTAATGGAAGCCCGCTGCGCTACGGTATTGGCACCGCTGGTCATCTGTCCCTGGATCTTTTCACAGGCTTTGGCCAGCCATTCCGGACAGGCAGAATACCCGATTCTCCAGCCGGTCATGGCAAACGCCTTGGACATGCCGTTGATTACCGCCGTCTGTTCATAGACTTCCGGGAACTGGGCGATGGAAGTGGTTTTCGTCTCGTAATTGATGTATTCGTAGATCTCATCTGAAATCACCGTTACATGCGGATATTTGGCAATTACCCTCGCCAGGGACTTCAGTTCGTCATAGGTATAATAGCCGCCGGAAGGATTGCAGGGAGAGCTGAAAAGCACCACCTTGGTATTATCGGTGATGGCTTCTTCCAGCTGTTCGGCGGTAATCTTAAAATCCGTCACATAAGAGGTAGGAAGCATTACGGAAACTCCGCCCATCATTTTTACCATTTCATCATAGCTTACCCAGTACGGATTGGGAAGGATGACCTCATCGCCATCATTGAGAAGGGCGGCCAATACGTTCAGGATGGCCTGCTTCGCACCATTGGAAACGCAGATCTGGGAAGGCTTGTAGGTTAACAGATTATCTCTTTTCAGCTTATGACAGATGGCTTCGCGAAGTTCCGGAAATCCCGGAACCGGGGAATAATGGCTGTAATTCTCGTTAATTGCATCAAATGCTGCCTGCTTGATGGTATCCGGCACATCGAAATCCGGTTCCCCTAGTGTAAGGCTGATCACATCTTTTCCGGCCGCCTTCATTTCCCTTGCCTTGTTGGACATCACGAAAGTTTGGGAATAGCCCAGCCTGCTGACTCTGTCTGAAAGTTTACTCATAAATTTTTGCATTTGAGCAAATATATAATAAAAACCACGGGTCGGAAAATTAAAATGAAACTTGTTTGAAAACCTTTGGGACAGAACCGGAAAATATAACTATGTTTGTAGTGATAAAAATTTTATTTATAAAAAATCACTGACTATGTATAAATTGTTTTTTCTTTTCGCTTTTTCGCTGGTTTCTGCCCAGCAGTACCGTTTCGTATACGAATATACGATGAAACCGGATGCCGGTAAAAAAGATTCTGCCGTCACCGAATATATGAACCTGGATACCGATGGTAAAAAATCCTTTTTTTATAATGCCGTACGGTACGAAAGGGATTCCGTGTACGAAGCAGACCGGAGCTACAAGGCACTGCTGGCCGCCAAAACCTATGACCAGAATCTGGGGTATACGGTAGAAAAAGACTACGCGGGCAAAACCATAAGCCTGTATGACCGTTTCAAAACGGCCAACCTGGTGATCAGGGATATCAAAGCTCCCGTATGGAAAGTGGAAAAGGAGTTCAGAAAAATTGACGGGATCAGCTGCCAGAAAGCCACCGCGTCATATAAAGGCCGCCACTGGGAAGCCTGGTTCAGCAGAGAATATCCGGTAAGCGACGGGCCTTATACTTTTTCAGGGCTGCCGGGAATCGTGGTCAGCCTGAGAGATACTGAAAATGACCATATCTTCAATCTTGCCAGGATCAAAAAGATAAGCCGCATCCTTCCGCTTGTACCCAAAGGCGGTAAGCAGGTTACTTTTCCGGAATATAGGAAGATCATGAACGGATTTACCTTCTCCAGCGAAGATATTGAAGGCATGAATATCGATAAGGAAACCGGAAATGCAGACCTTCAGCTGAAAGGCGGCTACAAAGCCAGGATAGGACTGGAAGCCATGAAGAAATCCGGGGACATGGATAAGGAAATCGCCAGGCGGCTGCGCAGGACCGATAATCCAATTGAAAAGGAATAGCTTTTGGCTTTTGGCTTTTAGCTGATAGTTGATGGTTGATGGTTGATGGTTAATGGTTGATGGTTGATGGAGGCCGTAATAAAAACCCTTCCGGCGTTCCAGATGCCGGAAGGGTTTCCTTTGAAGTCATCGTATAAGTTGATGAGGTTGCATAAGGTTCCGGATAATCGCCTGCACAACTCATTAAAAAAACTTATTTTTGCTTTTTATAATATTTCACATGTCTACAACGTTACTATTAAAATACTTCCCGGAACTTACAGAAACCCAGATCGAACAGTTTAACAAACTCGAAGATTTGTACAGGGAATGGAATGAGAAAATCAATGTGATCTCCAGAAAAGACATGGAGTCTCTGTATGAAAAGCATATCCTGCATTCCCTGGGAATTGCCAAAGTGATGCGGTTTGCCCCCGGGACAAGAGTGCTGGACATCGGTACGGGCGGCGGTTTCCCGGGAATCCCGCTGGCCATCCTTTTTCCGGAAACGGAGTTTACACTCATTGATTCCATCGGGAAAAAAATCAGTGTGGTGAATGCCGTGGCAGAGGGAACAGGACTGAAAAATGTAACCGCAATCCATGGCAGGGCAGAAAAAGTGAAAGAGAAATTTCACTTCGTGGTCAGCCGGGCGGTTACCCAGATGCCGGAATTCCTGAGATGGCTGAAAGGGAAGTTTGAAAAAGAACAGCTGAATGAGAAACATAATGGCGTATTGTACCTGAAAGGCGGCGACCTGGCAGAAGAGCTGGCCGGATTGAAATGTGAGATCTATAATCTCAAAAACTACTTCGGGGAAGAATTTTTCGATACCAAAAAAGTAGTCTACCTCTCAAAAGGAAATTTCAATTCGTAATCTGAAATTAAAAAATCAGGAATCATTCCTGATCCTGGCATAGTGATCATTAAAATTTTGTAGTTATGAAAAATTTTTTCTCCCTGGGTTTTTCTGTACTGGTCCTGGGATTATCGGTACTCTCCTGTAATGATGACGAAGACTATCAGACGATAGAATCCACAGACAGAATAAAAATCGACAGCGTGAAGATTGTCAGCGATACGATGGATGTATTTGCCATCCAGAGCATCAGGACGTACTCTTCATATGCGTCCCAATGCGAAGGATTCTACGGATACGATTATGTGCATACCGGGAATCTTACAAGATCGGTAACGGCGTATCAATATAAAACGGATGGCCCGTGCACCCAGAAACCGTATACGGCAGCCAGCCAGATCAATTTCAGCCCGCAGCAGAAAGGGACCTATACTTTCAGGTTCTGGAACGGCGGCAACAGCTGGATAAACAAAACGATAGTAGTGGAATAAAAATATGAAATGGATTTTTGCAGCCTGTTTCCTGGCTTCGGGCTTCTTTTACGGTCAGAAAATTTACTGGCAGGAAGGGCTGAAGCTGAAATGGGAAAACTTTAAAAGCCGGGTGAACAATCAGGGAGGATCCAATGTGGTGGCCTATACCAACTGCGGCTGGTCTTATTCCTATGTAAAATCCTCCAATCCGAAGGCTCCCATCAGAATAAAAGTGGAGACCATCTTCAACGAAAACCAATCCTGGAAAGATGATAAGCGCATCAATGACTACGTGCTCCTGCATGAGCAGAAACATTTTGATGCGGCGGAAGTCTATGCCCGGAAACTCCGCAAAGAACTTTCGGAAAAAATAAGGACTTCATCGGATTTCGATAAGTATTTTAAAACGGTTTATAACCGTATCCTGAAAGAATACCAGTCGTTCCAGAAACAGTATGATGCAGAAACGAAAAACGGAATGATTGAGGAAAAGCAGGCGGAATATAACCGCATGATCGCGGAAGAACTTGAACATTATAAAAGCTACAGAACATCTTGAAATTCCTGAAAAAAGTAATCCATGAACTGCTCTCACAGAACCCTGACCTCTCGGAGTTCAATGTGGTGCTGCCCGGCAAAAGGCCGGTGGTCTTCATCCGCCGGATCCTTGAAGAAAACAACTATTCAGGATTCCTTCCTCACTTCTATACCATCGAAGAGCTCGTAAGCCACATTGCCGATAGGCAGGAGATTAAGGGGATTTCCCTCTGGCTGTTTGCCTTTGATGTCTACAAAAGCCTGAACCTGATCCCGAATGACGATTTTTCCGAATTCCTGAAATGGTTTCCCACGCTGCAGAAAGACTGGGATGACATGCTGAAATTCAACGGGGATGACGAAGCCGTACTGCAGTATATGTTTGATGAGGAAAGGATCAAGGAATGGGCACAGGACCTGGGAGAAGATGACGAAATCCCCAGGAAGAAATTCCTGACCTTCTGGAAAAATATGAATGTTTTTCTGCCGGTCTTAAAGAAAAAACTGATGGAAAAAGAATGGGCTACCTCCGGGATGATCCATGAGCAGGCCGCAAAGAACATCCCCGGCTTTGCAAAAGACAGCAGGGAGAAGTTTGTATTCTGTGGCTTCAATGCACTGACGCCGGTGGAGGAAAAGCTGGTACGCAGCCTCATGGAGTGGGATAAAGGCCAGTGCTTCTTCCAGGCAGACCGCTATTATTTTGATGACGAAAGACAGGAAGCGGGAAAATTTCTGAGAAACAATACAACCTGGAAGGAATTTACCGACGAAAGGGTGTTCGAATGGGTGGAAGATGATTTCAGCCAGCCGAAAAACATCAAAGTCTATGAAGTTTCCGGGAATATTACGCAGACAAAGATCCTGCCGGAAATCCTGAAGGAGATTGAAAATAAAACCTATTCCAACACCGCGGTGGTCCTGCTGGATGAAAACCTGCTTCCGGCCAGCCTGGATGCCATGCACGGCGTTCAGAACCTGAATATCACCATGGGGTTCCCATTAAAAAACCTTTCTTTTTCCAATGCCGTAAAGCAGCTGTTCTATCTTCAGAAACAGCTCGAGAAAAACAGGACTTCCTATTATTACCGGGATGTATTTCCCATCCTTGAGGAACTGCCGGCCTCTCCTGAAGACGAGCAGGTCATCAATCATTTCAGGAGCAGCATAGAGCAGCGGAACATCGTCTATATTTCCAGGAAGCTGATGGAGGAACTGCTGGGGAATCTTTCTTATTTTAACCTTCTCCGGAAGGCTGCATCTACGGATACGTACCTGGAGGAACTGATAAAATTCTGCCAGCAGGTCAAATGGCTGGACATTGATGACATCCAGTATGAGAATGTCTCACATTTCGAAAATGCATTCAGGATCATCAAAAACCAGCTCTCGCCGTACCGGTTTGAGATCAGGATGGAGACCCTTGAAATCCTGATCAATCAGCATATCAATTCGGAAAGCATCGATTTCCAGGGAGAGCCATTGCAGGGGTTGCAGGTGATGGG
>NZ_CAJYMO010000214.1 GCF_913776365.1 uncultured Chryseobacterium sp.
GCACCCGGTGCCCCGTCAAATGATGAAGGTGCCTCCGCACAGACACTCACCGTAAATCCGGATCTCAACTGCGGGACTATTACCAGCGGATATACACTGGGGGCTACAGACTCAGGAACCAATCCTGTACCTTGTTACGGAACTGCTGATGATGATGTCTGGTTTAAATTTGTTGCTACCTCCGCAACACATAAAATTTCACTCAATAACATCCAGTCGGTAGGGGATGTAGAAGATGATGATACTTATTTCCAGGTTTTCAGCGGAAGCTGCGGAGCCCTTACCAGTGTTTTCTGTTCAGATCCTGCAACGGGAACCCTTACCGGTCTTACGCCGGGACAGACTTATTATGTAAGGGTATACAGTTATGAAGATACCGGAAGCAACCAGAGTTTCAGCATCTGTGTGGGAACCTATCCGCCGCCGCCGGTAAATGACAATTGCAGCGGAGCCCTTATTGCTTCTGCCTTTCCTTATACCTTTGTACAGAATGACGGCGCCGGAGCTACCGACGGTAACGGAACGGTGACTGCCTGTACCGATGGAATGAACGACGGGACCTGGTTTTCCTTTACCGGTGACGGTGATACCTATACCCTCTCTGTAAGTATGCCTTCCGGAAGTGATTTTGATCCTCAGATTGGAGTCTACAGCGGAACCTGTTCCGCACTGACCTGCGTAGGAACGGTAAACAACGGATGGCTGGGAGAAACGGAAACATTGGGTGTTGCTACGGTTCCGGGAACTACGTATTACGTCAATGTAGGGCATAGCAGCGGCTGGTCTGATGAGCCTGAGGATGCATTTACCATCTCCATTACGAAAGGTACATTGTCAGCATCCGAAGCCAGGACAGCTAAGGAGAAAATCAGGGTATATCCGAATCCGTTTGCTGATGTACTGCATATTTCCGAGGCGGCAGAAGTAAAATCGGTTTCCGTTTCCGATATTTCAGGAAGGCTGGTAAAAACCATAGACCGGCCGGACAGCAGCATTCATCTGGAAGATCTGCAGCCGGGATCTTACCTGGTGGTCCTCTATATGAAAGACGGTTCCCAACAGGTGATAAAAACCATAAAAAAGTAATCGTCTGCCATCATAGATCAAACCTTACAGAACAGGCTTCCGGATTTCCGGAAGCCTGTCTTGTTTATGTTAAAAAAATAAAAGTACGCGTGCTATATTCCTGATGCTGTTAATTGGTCACCGGCTGGATCTCACTGGTATTCAATCCTGAAAAAACAGCAGGGAAGAAGGTAACCAGGATCATATAAACAACTACGATCAGTACGATTAGGGAAAAGAGAATGATGATGGAGATGTGGGGCTTATTTTTCTTTGACGGTTCCATGATTTCAATATGTATTAATAGATTATGTTGATATTTTACCTAAGCTAATTTCTTGCCACACTGCTTGCAGTAGCGCGCATCGTCATCAATATCCTCATTTCCGCAGCGCTCGCAGATCTTTTCGAGGTTTTGCCGCTTATTTCGCATTTCAGCCGTTACGATTCCTGTAGGAACGGCTATAATGGAATACCCTGCCAGCATCAGTACCACGGCAAAGAATTTCCCCATCGGCGTGATCGGGGAAACATCACCATAGCCTACGGTCGTTACCGTAACTACCGCCCAGTAAATAGCCTGGGGTATGGTTTCAAATCCGGGCCGGCCGCCCTCCACCATAAACATCAGGGAACCTACAATGACTGAAAAAATAATCAGGAACAAAAGGAAGATATAGATTTTCCTTGAACTGTTCTTCAATGCCCGTACAATAACGGTTCCGTCATTCATAAAATCCAGGAGATTGAATACCCTGAACACCCGCAGCATCCTCAGCATCCTGAAAATCAGGAAATATTTGGTTACCGGAATAAAAAAACTCAGGTAAAAAGGGACAAGTGCCAGGAAGTCTATGATTCCGAAAAAACTGAAGATATAGTTTTTCCTGTTTTTGATCACCATGATCCTGGACCAGTATTCGGCAGTAAAGAATACTGAAATCACCCATTCCGCTATAATAAATGTATAATGGAACCTTTTATCCAGCTTAGGGACGCTTTCCATCATGATGATAAAGGTGCTGATCAGGATCAGGATCAGCAGGGTAATATCAAACAGCTGGCCCAGCTTGGTGTCCGACCGGTAGATAATCCGGTACAGATGCCTTTTCCAGAGCGCATCCCCGGGAATAAGGTTGTGCTCCTTTTCCATTGCGATTGTTTCTTTAAAATTAATAAATTATCCCTATTTTCGTAAGCAAACATACAGAATAAAATGAAAATAAAAGATGTCATTGCAAAGATAGAGAAACGGATCCCGCTTCAGCAGGCGGAGGATTTTGATAACGTCGGGCTGCTGTGCGGTGTTCCGGACCGGAATGTTTCCGGGATCCTGGTCTGTCATGATGCCCTTGAAAATGTGGTGGAAGAAGCCATCCTGAAAAACTGTAACCTGATTGTATGTTTCCATCCCATTATTTTTTCGGGACTGAAATCACTGACGGGGAAAAATTATGTGGAAAGAGCGGTCCTGAAAGCCATTGAAAATAAAGTGGCCATTTATGCCATCCATACTGCATTCGACAATGATTTCTTCGGCGTCAACCATGGGATCTGTACGCAACTCGGACTGAAAAACCTGAAAATCCTCCAGCCTAAAAAAAATACCCTGAAACAGCTGACGGTTTTTGTTCCGAAGGAATATTCCGGTACATTGAAGGAAGCCCTCTTTGCAGCCGGGGCAGGAAGCATCGGATTTTACGATGAATGCAGCTTTACCGTTAACGGAAACGGCACTTTC
>NZ_CAJYMO010000215.1 GCF_913776365.1 uncultured Chryseobacterium sp.
CCTTCTGACGGCCCTGCGGAATGCTTGTCCATGTATGTATCGCCATTCCATGTTTTCGCGCGCGCAACGACCAGGGGTTTTCTATTATCAGCAAATGAAAGCCTAAAGACCTGCTGGCCATTTACAATATGTTCAGATACAGCAATTTTCAAGCCTTGAATTTCAATTTCAAACATATTTTTTTATTATGAGGTCTGTATAGTCATACTTAAATTTAAGAAAATATTTAGAAAGGTTTTAAATGTGTTTGGTATCCTTCGAAATTTTCATAAATTGCTTTAAAAGCTATATAATCTATTATGAAATTAAAAATCAACCAAGTGGTGGACTTTGGTACATTGGAAAGTGAGCGTGTTGAATTATCGGTTTTGGAAGATACAAATCTGTATTACTTTATCATTTCCGACACAACATATCTTGATGAAGGTAAAATTTCCAACAAAATGAGGCACACTTTCTGGTTCAAGCCCCAGGAAGTAAAAAAAGGTGACGAAGTGGTCCTCTATTCAAAAGTTGGCATTAAAAGATCAACTGATATCAATGGTGGAAAAAACAAAAAATATTTTATCTACTGGGATTTAAAGAGTTCCGTTTGGAATAATTCAGGTGATGCGGCCGTTTTATTTGAGGTAAATACTTGGAGAACTACTAAGGTTGCAGAGAATTAATCTTACTAATAAAATTTGTTAATGTTACCAGTAAACATTTTTGGTCTTAAAAATTTCAGAATTTTTGATGATCAGCAAGGAATTCTTGAAAACTTTTCTGCGATAAATTTATTGACAGGTACGAATAATTCAGGGAAAAGTTCAATAATCAAAGGACTACAGCTGTTAAAAAATAGCGTTAGTGCAAAAGTTTTTCCTTATGAACTCGATCTCACGGAACAGGAACACCTGCTGGGAAATTTAGAAAATGTACTTTACAAAAAAACAAAGAAGAAAATAACAGTTTCACTTCCCTTTAATTTCCTTGGGATAAGGCATGGACTTCTCTCACTTACGTATGTGGTACTGCCAGCTGATCCTTACAAGGCGAAATTAAGGGAGGTGCAGCTTTCTGACGCTCAGGATGGCGATGTTCTCCTTTCTTTTGCTTATAAGAATGCTTCCAAAGCTGACAAAGCCAGAGATCTGAGAAAGTATAAAAAAGATATTGAAGAGTACGAAAAGCTGAAAGCCGATCCAACCTACAAAAAGAGGGATTTTTATATTAAATACGGAATTTTTGGGAAACCCGATGGAGAACCTCCAATAGGTTTTGTTAATTGGCGGATCGATACTGCAAAATTAAAATCCATTTTAAGCGACGGCTTGGAAATTTATGATGTTTATCAAGATAATCAGAACGATAAAGTTTGGTTGGAAAATGCCTTAGAGAAGGAGGGTTTTCGAGTTATTCCGTCTATATTAATGAGCTCATTCAAGCCGGTGGCTGATAGAGGATCATGGGAAAGTTTTCTTAATAAAGGCTTAAAGAAGAAAATACTTCGGGGGTCCTTAAAAGTTTCAGACCGAGACTTTGATCCCCCTGAATTTTTTTATCCACAACTTGAGATTGAGGGTGTTTTTTATTCAAGCTGTCTTGAGATCTTAAGGGACAATCTAAAATGGATTGATGTTGATACTAATAATCAAAGAAACTACAATGTTATTGAGCATGCATTTATACAGACTATGTCTCACTTAGAGCAGCGTCTGTTTTCGGTTAATTACCTTTCTACAGTAAGGGAACAGCATGTAAGAATTTATAATGCATCTTTAAATACTCCTTTCATTAACCTATTAAAGGGCTTCCTTCCATTACAGGGTGATAGAAATTCATTTTTAAATAGATATTTACAAGCTTTTGAGATCGGGAGAAGGATTTATATAGATTTTAAGCAAGATTACCAGTTAATTTTTGTTTCTGTAATTGATTTGAATGGCGAGAAACGCGAGCTTGTGGATTTTGGTTACGGGATAAAGCAGCTCATTTTATTGCTCATTCAGATTTGTGTTCAGGCCGAAAAAAATAAGAGGGAAGTCCAAGATTATGATGGAGATGGTGAATATTGGAGGGAAATTTTTGAGCCTAGCCTGTTATTGATCGAAGAACCGGAGACGAATTTACATCCGAAATGGCAATCCCTGCTTGCAGAAATGTTCTTTGAAGCCAACAAACAATTCAATATACAGCTGGTTATCGAAACTCACAGTGAGTACTTGATTCGTAAGTTTCAAAATTTGGTAGCAGCGCAAAATGCTGTTGACCTTGTTAAAATTTTTTATCTTCGACATTTTAAGAATATTAACGGTGGGAATAAACAGGTTGAAGTTATTGAAATTCAACATGATGGCAGTATACCGTTCCAAGTGTTTGATGGTGGATTCTTCGACGAATCAAATAATTTACAGTTGAGTTTACTCAATATCAGGAGAGATAACTTTGTGTTGGAATTTGAATCGATGAAGACGAATCTGGAGGATAGTGAAGAGAAAATTTCTAGATTGGAGGAAAAGATTGACGAGTTTGACACGAGAATGGATATATCCCGTTATCAAGCAAACTTAGAAGTTTTATTCGATACGTCGAAGCTCGAAACTACAACGGTCAAATATTTAGCATCAGGTCAGTTCTTATTAAATACGATTACATTGTCAAGTGACTTTTCTCCAGTTATACTGCAATATGGCAGAGCTCTTGAAAATGAGTTGAAAAAAGTTTTTTACAGAGTCGATCCTGTTAAAAAATGGATGTTAGGAGGTATGCAATCGTCTTTGGAAAAATTTAAATTCGGTCGGAGTTCTTTAAACCCGGGCTGTTCTTCAACTGAATTTGCGATTCTGGTAACCCAATTGGCAGATATTTTCAATACGCCGAGGGATTTGCTGATTGAAAATATTGATGATCTCAGGGTACGCAGAAATGCCGTAGCGCATGCTGGGCAGTTAAAATCAAAAGTTGATGCTGAGCAATATGTTCTGGATGTAAATGAATTTTTAAGTGAATGGATAAATCAGACTAAATAATAGGTGTATTTTCGATTTCGTTGATGTCGAAAAAACGCAGAAAGTTTCTTCTTGATCTTTGCAAAATTAAAGAATGAAAAAACCATGAAATTCGGGGAAATACAAGTGAAACGGGATCATTTTAATTTACATCAGGGGGTTATTCTTTCTAGCGGATGAAACTCAATTAAATTTTGCCCTTTTAAAGACGCAAAAATACGGTTTATGAAGCTTTTTCCGTCCATTCCGATAATAATCATCAATGGTTCTGGACAATAATATTTATGATCGGTGGATATTTTCTTAATCTGGTTGATATCTTGGAAGCTTGGGTCGGGTAATGCGTAGGGATGATAATGCCATTCTCCGAGGTAATACTGACCTTTTTTCCAGTTGGTGTCTAAGGTTTTTTTTAATCCCTTCGTTCCTCTGAAAAATGTTGTTCTACCATGTTTAGAGTCACTGGGTGGACCGGTGACAGCCGTAATTTTTGCGGACATGTTATTGTCCGTGTATAGTCCGATTAGTATTCCTCCGGTTTCTAAATGTCCGGACTGGGTGCAATACGTTTGTAGTTCAAAAAGTAGATCTTCGGAAAGATGAATTTTTAAATTATTTTCAATATTAGCGTAGACCATCGTTATTCTTCGAATATTTTGATACCTATAAATGTATCGTTGTTGTTATATTGTTTTTGGATGATGGTTAATTTAGCTGTGTCACCATCAAAAATCTGCTTTTCAAAACTTTTCACTGCGGCACCTGCAAGCATTTGTATGTCATCTATTCTAGCAGGGAATAAGGGGTGCCAACAACCGATACCTTCAATTAATTGTTCTTCTCCGCTTACCTTTTTTGCATCCATTTCCAGCCACTTCTTAGATTTTGCATTAAAGTCACTTAAAAAATTTTGTTCTCCCCTGCTAAGGCGACTCATATAGAGGTACAAAGTGTCTGCCATGTAGCCTGTTGATATGGATGTAAACAAACATGTGCAATCCACCAAACTGTCATTGAGAAAAGCAATGACGGAATCTTGACCAGTCGCTTCAATAATAATATCAAAATCTGATAAGGTTAGCTTATTTTGACTGATGGCCTCGTCAAGTGAAGAATTTTCATATGTGCTATGTACAGAAGGGAATATGCTGTTCAGATGATTTGATAATGCTTCGGCTTTCGGAACACCCACAGAGTCTAGAGTCAAAACGTGGCGCGATAAATTTCCTGCTACCACCGTATCAGGATCTATTACTTTAATTTCGTTCATACCAAGTCTCACCAGTGACTGAATGAAAATTGAGCCGACAGATCCTGCACCAATTAGCAATACTTTCATTTCCGACATATTTTTTGTCATTCTACCTCTATTTGTTAATTGTTCCTGACTCCAATTATCTGTTTTGATCCAGTTTATTCTTTTATTAGGCTGTAAGGCCAGTTTAATAAGATGTTTTGATAAGCCGATAGCATTGGGACGGAATCCTTTTATTTTTGGTAATTGTGGATATGTGAACGCAAACCAATGCATTAAATGATGGTCCTGTCCGATCCGCTCTGCCACAGGAAAACCTAAAAAAACAACATTAGGATGTAAGCCTTGTCTCTTTAGATTCTGTGTTTGTCGTACAAAAGTTGATAGCAGATCAATTTTTTGAAGATTTAATATCTCAATTAATTCTCCAAAAGTAGTGGGAATCTGCCACGGGCTAATTACAGGAATATTGTCAAGAAGTAGCCAAATACCGTGCTGATGACCGTTTTGGTTATCTGTAATGTATTTACCCCAATTCGGCTCCAGGCTAAAATTGTCACTTTTGAATTGAAGGACTGGATAAATATCCTTCCTCAATTGCTTGTAAGTGAAAGTTCCATCCTTATAATCACTTTTACACCAGCTGTCAAAAGTAGCCCTGCTTTCGTTAAAGAAAAGCTGGTATTTTTGTCTTGGTGGGAATGCTGGCAATTCAAAGGGATCACCATCTTCAACCAAAGTATTATTGCTGGCGGCGATCAGCCAGCTTTTACATCTATCGATATGCCAATAAAGTCTGGATGTTGCGGATTTCGGTTCAGTAAGATATTGTTTTCTTCCCCAGCTTCCTTGACTCTCGTCGAGACATAATTTACCGCTGGACCATGGTCGATCTTTAACGATATGATTAAAATCCTGATGTTGAAAAGTGGTTGTAATGCCATCTTTGCAGTCAGGCACCACCAAAATATTGCCTGCGGGATATTTATGGTCAACTAAAACATGCCAAACGGTTTCGTTTGGCACTAGGTCTTGGTCTGAGCTTTCAATGGATATCTTAAAGGTCATTTTCCACTTTTTTACAAAGTGGTTCCAGACCAAGTCCTCCAGCATTTGATAACCTTTAATATCCTCCAGTCGTCTACGAGCAGCTTTTAATATTTCGGTAGGCTCCAAATTATGCAAATCTACCTGGTCCAGCATCTGTATTCTCTTTTCTTGTTGTAAACCCAGCTGAGCCAGAGGATAGCGTATTTTTAGTGTCATCTCCGTCATAAGATGGAAATTTATCACCAAAGAATTCTCTCCACTTTTCTACTTGCTCCTTTAAAGTTTCAGCCTCCAATGCCTCCTTCGCCAAAGCTGCATATTCTTCCACAGAATCATAAAATGAAATAAAATCATCATTGGAAACTCTTTTCCACACATTGTGTTCTGGTACACCTCGGTCAGGTAGGACAGGAGTAGTCCCCCACAATCTCTCTGAACTGTAGGTGTCAACTATTCCCTGCAGTGTCTTGTAAACACCTTCGGCAACAGAAGTGACACCGTCCGGACAGCAATCACCGATCATGTGTTCAATTGGATAACCTTTTGGATATTTTAGGTCAGTTAGCTTCAGCGTCCTCCACCATTTTAATGCTTTAACAATATTTACAAAATGCTTGTTTGTATTTTTATTCTTGTCTCTAGTCCAACGGATCTGCTCTAGTGGATGAGTTTGGTCCCAGGAATCAGCTTCACTGTCCGGAATCCATAAAGGCTCCATTTTCCACTCCGCTTGGTTTTTTACAGATTCTGCCAAAAAAATAAAAGATTTCATAGGATCAGGATCGCTCCATCCTTTTGTCAGGCGCCATTCATAATCGTTGGTAAAATCTTCAAGCATTAGACTTGAGGTCACACTGCTTGATTTTAGAAGTTCTCTATCTGATTCAGACGGAGCAGAAGTTATTACAATATCCAGATCGACGTAAGATAGTTCAATTCCAATTGATCGACCTTGAATTTCATACTTTCCCTTATAATGTTTTTCTACGAATGGGATAAATTTTTCAATGGCCTGCTGAGGTGTAATTTCATTTCGGTCCAGGTTGGTGACTACTATCACATCAACATCTGCGCGTTTACCATTTAAAGGTCGGACAGCTGTAGACCTTCTGTAACTACCCTGTAGGAATGTTGAAATAATGATGTCCTTAAGTTCATCATCTGTATTAAGACGGTCACGTAATGTTTTATGTCCTCTTTTTAAATCCTCTTTTTGAGAAGATGTGAGTCTAATATTTGACAAAAAGTCATTGAAATACGAATTGATTTTCATGTAGGTTTAATATTAAGTTATTATATTTCCAAAATGGCATGATACCCACCATTTCGTTGTTGTTCAAAGTCAAACTCATATAGCACCACTTTTCCAAGTAAGCTGATCTTCTGGCCAAGATAGAAAGCAAGGGCATTTGGTGCGGCAATAAATACATGAACTTTCCCCATCACTGAGCATTTACGTTTCACCGTTTTAACTGTATTTATTAGTTCTTCGAGTGCTGAAACTGCGTGATTGGCATTGATTAATGAGGTAGCTCCAATTTTTGGCAGTATGGTTGCGTGGACAATTGCTTTGACGTGGGCGAGATTTTCTTCGACAAATGCATTTACATCTTCGATTATGTTATGTGTCACGTTAATTGACAAGACCGTTTCGTCACCGTGTTCATTGAGCTGTTCCTCTGTGATTGTCCAAAAAGGTGCAGTCTGTGCTGATGTGGTTTCTGTATCGGCTTTCCATAACTTCTTACCATTAAATGTTTTTTGTACAAGTGTAATTTCTGGAACGCCATATTTAGGATTGAGCTGAGATCCTAATAAGGTTGCTAGGGATAGGTGCGTATCTAGATGTAATAGGACAGGTTTTTTATTTTCAATTATTTTCTCTGCAGTGGCCTTTATTTGTTCGTTAATGAATTCCATTCCAGCATATTCTTCCAAAATAAATCTACTCGAAAAGCAGTGAAGAAAACAGCTGATTTGATCAACTTCATTATGCAAATTTTCTGCACCTTTTCTAAAGCTACGCACCCCTACCTTAAAATAGTTTTCCTCATCAGTAGCCTTCCCAATATAAAGTTCCTCAGCTTTTAAAATGTCGAATAGCTCATCTTTAGTAAAGATATTTTTGCCTGATGCGTGCAATTTTTGAATAAGGTCATTATATTTGCTGGAGTGTTGATCTGCAGGTATAGGTTTCAAACCCGAAAGTAAAAGATTAGAATTTAGTTGATCCTTTACATGGCGTTCATCCCCAAAACTGTGCATTATTCTTAACGGTGCCAGTATTTCCCGCAATTCATCATCGCTATGAATTTCAAGATGAGCCTTCCAAGCTTCCCTTATTTTACCATTTGTGGATTTCGGTCCTTTTTTAAAAAGATTATCAAGTCGAATACCTCCATTATTACCAAGTAATAGTCGTAGATTATCACTGTGGTCCAAGCCCCAGGTATTTACGATATTGTACCGTTTAGAAGCAAAATTAGTTGGATCACTTTTATAATTGTTATGTAATCTCTGTAAAATTGATTCTGTCTTATTTCCAATAAATTCCGGGTCCATTAGCGCGTCGCAAGTAAATCCTCTTTTGTGGTCAACATGGAATTTTACTTGGTAGTAGTCTTCTGTCACGTCATACCCTGATTCTTTGGCTGCTGGCTCATAATATACCACAACGTCGTCGAATCCAAAGGTAGAATCCATTTCCCATGCAACTTTTTTGATGCAAGTATGTGGAAGATTTAATCCACAGGCTTTTAGCCAAAAAAATTTTGATTGGAAGTCGTCACCGCTCTGTCTTGCAATTACACTGGTTGCCATATGTTTATAATTTGTAATTTGTAGATCACAGTAATTATGCCCTAAGTTTTTTAACGACAAATTGTCCCATTTATACAAAAATCCTTGTCCTTACATTTGGAATTTTACCTAATTTGAGCCTTCATCCATCCAATCCTTAAGGCCAATATGTCAGTTAAAAAACAATGCCTTAGAGAGTCGAGAAAAATATCCATCTACTTAATAATTATCAGCTGTTATTTGAATATGCTTTTATACACTAAAATAGGTAAATGTATTTAAAAGCATTTACGGTTTTCCGTAATGAAATGAAAGCAAATATTCATAGGAAATTGTAGGAAAAGTTAGTCACTTTATTTCCATTCTTGATCTGTTGGGAATATTTTAAGATAGCTTTACCTTAAGGTTTCAGCTAATATGAAAAAATATGGAACTTCCAAAGCAAGCAAAAAATTCAACCTTGAGATGTTGAAGCAATCCGCTTTTATTGAGCTGGAAGAAATTTCCCTAGACGAGTTTATGGAGGCTGTCCGCAAAACCGGTAAAAAAGTTAGCGAAGAAGAAGCTGTCGAAATGCTCGATTTTTTACATATGCTAACAAGGGTCACCATTAAACAGTACTTCTCTCCGGAATAATCTATTTTTTGTAATTTTGTAATGACCTTCGTGGTGATAAAATATTATCATTCAGCTTATTAGTTTAACCGAGATAACCGAGATTATAAATAATGTTCAATGAGAAAGAGTTATTTGGGACAGCTGATTTACATTTCAGATTTCCGTCCTATGAAGACGAGGACAGCAGTCCAGTCATGTTAATTCCTAAAATTATTCAAAGTTAAATGTATTAGTATGAAAAAGAACTATGGCAGCAAAATAGCCGATTTGTATATTCGTGTATCTACAGATGAACAGGCTGACAAAGGTTATTCACAAAGAGACCAAGCAGAGCGGCTAAAGGGATATTGTGCAAAGTACGGTATTGCAGTTCAGAATGTAATATTTGAGGATCATTCCGCTAAAAATTTTGAACGACCTGAATGGACCGCTTATCTGAAAAATTTGAAGAAAAGAAGTAAGAAAGATCGGGAGCCACAGTTAATCCTATTTACTAAATGGGATCGGTTTAGTAGAAATGCTGGGGATGCATATCATATGATCAGTGTTTTGGAGAGCTTACAAGTAGAGCCTCAAGCAATAGAACAGCCGTTAGACCTTAAAATCCCGGAGAACAAGATCGTACTGGCGATATATCTCTCAACGCCGGAAGTTGAAAATGATAGGAGGGCTCTGAATGTATTTTATGGAATGAGGAGGGCACGAAAAGAAGGCCGGATTATGGGCACACCGCCGTACTGATATATAAACAGATCTACAGAGGATGGAAGGAAATATATAGGTGTTTTACATCCCGAGGCTGATAATATTATATGGGCATTTGAAGAAATAGCGAAAGGCGAACTGCCGTCTGAGCACATACGCGTGCTGATGAATAAAAGGCAGGGTAAAAATTTGACCAGAAATGCCTTCATGGTTGCTATCCGAAATCCTGTATACACCGGAAAAGTTTTTATTGCGGAATTTGAGAATGAACCTGCACATTACGTTAAAGGGAAACATGTACCCTTAATTAGCGAAGAGCTATTTAAGAAGGTTCAGCGGGTCCTGGAGGGGAAAAGCAGAAAGAGTAGGACTGAGGTCGGAGAGAGCAAGGTTTTGAGCAATGAAAGTTTTCCTTTGCGCGGGATTTTAATCTGCCCTCGCTGCGGTAACACATTGACTGCAAGTACCTCAAAAGGTAACACCAAATTTTATAGTTATTATCATTGTAATTCTAAATGTGGATTCAGACATAATTCTGATGATTTAAACAAAAAGTTTGTAGATGACTTAAGAAAATATGAGATATTACCTGAATATAAGGACCTGCTAAAAGTAGCTCTTTTAAGGAATTACAAAAAATATTGTGGTAATGTAGATGACGAAAGAAAATCAGTGATGGCAGAAATTGAGAAAGTCAACCAGAAGTTAACTAAGGCAAGAGATCTGTTTTTAACTGATAGATTGGACGAGGATGATTACACTGAGGTCAAAAAAGAATGTAAACAGAAACTTGAAGAACTCGAAGAAAATCTGAAAGGACTTGTTAAAGCAGGTAAAGATCAAGATATCCCAGGCAAACTGTCTTTAGCATTAGATGGTATATCCAATTTAGCGCAGAGATATGTCGGAGGTAGTTTAAATGATAGAAGGAAGATTGCGAGTTCAATTTACTACCAAAAACTGGAGTTTGACGGCAAGACTTTTCGAACTCCTAAATCGAATGCTTTTCTTAATCTTATTAAGCTGAGTAAGAGCGGATTAGAAGGTCAAAAAAAAAGTCATCAGAATTTAGAAAATCCTGATGACCATAGAGTGAGCGCGAAAGGATTCGAACCTTTGACCGTCTGCTTAGAAGGCAGATGCTCTATCCAGCTGAGCTACGCACCCATTGTAAGGTCGATTCCGCTTAATAAATAAGCGCGTTGAAAAAAGTCGGGGCGGCAGGATTCGAACCTGCGACCTCCTGGTCCCAAACCAGGCGCGATGACCGGACTACGCTACGCCCCGAGTAAACAGTTTGCGGAGAGTAAGGGATTCGAACCCTTGGTACCGTTTCCAGTACGCATGTTTAGCAAACATGTCCTTTCGGCCTCTCAGGCAACTCTCCAATAATAACGCTTTTTGAAAGATCGTTGTTCCGTTATTGCGAGTGCAAATATAGAATAGATTTCTTTATTTACCAAATATTTTTCAGGAAAAATTTCCGTATTTTTGAGGTAATAAACGACACAAAAAATAAGCACATGCGTAAAACATTATATATCATCGGATTAAGCACACTCGTCTATTCGTGTGGATCTACGCCGAAATCGAACAAAAAACAATACATTCCGAGAACTCCCTCGGTACAGCCGAAAACCGCGGTAAAGACAACCCCTGAAAAACCGAAGGTAAGTACCGAGCACGGTGTTGACTTTTACAATGTCAATATAGCGGATATTACTAAAAATGACAATACGGCAAGTTACGGTTCCATCGTTTCTGCAAAGCCTGCAGGGTATAAAGTCGTGAAGACTTATTTCCCTGCCATTGCCCAGAATTTCAGGCAGCGGTACCTTATTCTTCATTATACGGCATTGCCGGATGATAAGTCGGTTACAGTGCTTACCCAGCAGGCGGTGAGTGCGCATTACCTGGTAAACAATACCGGAGATAATGAAATCTATCAGCTGGTGGATGAGAACAAAAGAGCTTACCATGCAGGGATCAGTGCCTGGAGAAATGATAAAAACCTTAACGATAATTCGATAGGGATTGAGATCGTGAATACGGGGTATGTAACCGATGCTTCCGGGAAGAAGAATTTTTTTCCTTTTGACGAAGCACAGATCAGGAAAGTCGCTGCCCTGGTGAAGGATATTGTAACCCGCTATCAGATTCCGGCAACCAATGTACTTGCGCATTCGGATATTGCCCCGACCCGGAAACAGGATCCCGGGCCATTATTTCCCTGGAAAAAGCTGTATGATGAGTACCTGGTCGGTATGTGGTATGAAGAACCGATCAAACAGGGATATTATGACCTGGCCGTATCTACCGATTTCCAGGCTAAATACATTGATCCGGCATTTATCATGACGGTGCAGACACAGCTGCAGAAATTCGGATATGCCTTGGACCTGAGCGGAAAATGGGATGATGCTACGAAAAAGACCATTGAAGCGTTCCAGTACCACTTCCGTCCCCAGAATTACGATGGAGTGATGGATGCGGAAACGTATGCTATCCTTCAGGCATTAATCCAGAAATATCCGGTGAAATAGTATAACAATGTAACAGTGTAATAATATAACGATTTAACAATGCAACGATGTAACAATGTGTTGGTTTGATGATGTATCTATTTGATAATCTATCAATGTGGTAATGTAAGGGATGAAAATCCGGCGGCTATCGTTTTTATTGTTATATTCGTATACTGCTGCATTGATACATTGGTATTCCGGTACATTTATACATTGATACATTGATAAACCGGTACACGGTTATATTACTCAATAAATTATGGAAAATTTCAGAAAAGAAAGTGATCTGCTGGGGATATTGGAAGTTCCCGTAAATGCTTATTATGGCGTACAGACCCAGAGAGCAATCAACAATTTTAAAATATCAGGCCAGCTTTTATCCGGTTATCCTCAGTTTATCAGGGGATTGGCCTTCGTGAAAAAAGCCGCTGCAAAAACCAATTATGAACTGGGTCTCCTGGAGGAAAAAATGTATTACAGCATTGCCGAAGTCTGTGATGAACTCATCAACGGCGAGCTGCACGAACAGTTTCCGGTAGACATGATTCAGGGTGGCGCAGGGACTTCCATTAACATGAATGCCAATGAAGTGATTGCCAACAGGGTACTGGAAAAATTAGGCAAGAACAAAGGGCAGTATGAATTCTGTTCACCGAATGACCATGTCAATCTTTCCCAGTCTACGAACGATGCTTATCCTACAGCCATTAAAATGGGACTGCTGCAGATGAATGCGATCCTGGCCGAAAAGCTGGAAAAGACTGTGGAAGCTTTCCGCGCCAAGGGAAGAGAATTTCAGGATGTCATCAAGATGGGAAGGACGCAGCTTCAGGATGCAGTTCCGATGACGCTGGGCCAGGAATTTGAAGCCTTTGCCGCTACGCTGGAAGAAGACATTTCCAAGCTGAATAACAACGCCGGCCTTTTTGTAGAAGTGAATATGGGAGCTACGGCCATCGGAACGGGTCTCAATGCTCCTGTCGGCTATGCTGCGCTCTGTGCCAAAAACCTGGCGGAGATTTCAGGTTTCCCGGTTGTTTCTGCACCGGATCTGGTAGAGGCAACTCCGGATACCGGGTCTTATGTCATCTATTCCTCTGCTATGAAACGTCTTGCCGTAAAGCTGTCAAAGATCTGTAATGACCTGAGGCTTCTTTCTTCCGGGCCGCGGGCCGGGCTTTTTGAGATCAATCTTCCGCCGATGCAGCCCGGTTCTTCCATAATGCCGGGAAAAGTAAATCCCGTGATTCCGGAAGTGGTAAACCAGGTATGCTTTAAGGTTTTCGGAAACGATCTTACGGTTACCTTTGCTGCTGAAGCCGGGCAGCTGCAGCTGAACGTGATGGAGCCGGTACTTTCCCATGCCATTATGGAAAACATCCATTTCCTCTGCAATGCACTGGACACCCTGCGTGAAAAATGTGTGGCCGGAATTACCGCAAACCGCGAAGTCTGCCTGAACATGGTAAAGCATAGCATCGGAATCGTAACGGCCCTGAACCCTTACATCGGATACAAGCATTCCACCGAGATTGCGAAAGAATCCCTGGAAACCGGAGTAAGCGTTTATAACCTGGTGCTGGAAAAAGGAATCCTGTCCCAGGAAAAGCTGGATGAGATCCTGGATCCCAGAAACATGCTGAAGCCGCACAATAAATAAGATAAACAATAAGTGATCATTGATGAATACCCTGAAATCTTCAGCAGCTTCAATGATCACTTTCAATACCAATTATTTCCTTGAAATTTTTAATCATCATTCCTGCCCATAACGAGGAAAATAACCTGCCGTTTACCCTTGATTCCCTGATGAGTCAAAGTTATGCTGACTTTAAAATTGTGGTAGTTAACGATGGTTCAACAGACGGCACTCCTGACGTCATCAGGAAGTATACGGATAAGGATCCGAGATTTGCTTCCGTTCATCTTGAAAAATCGGCACACCAGCCGGGCTCAAAGGTGGTCAGTGCCTTTAAAAACGGATTACAGGCCCGGAATATCGATGATTTTGAAGTGATCTGTAAATTTGATGCCGACATCATCCTGCCTGAAAATTATCTTGAGACCGTACACAATGCATTCAGAAACAATCCGGAATACGGACTGGTCGGCGGACTTCTGTACGTGGAAAAAAACGGCGACTGGGTATATGAAGGAAATTCCAATAAACACCATGTCCGCGGCCCTGTAAAAGCATACCGGAAAGAAAGTTTCCTGCAGATGAAGGGAATCCGCGAAACACTGGGCTGGGATAATATAGATGCTGTCTTACTGGAAAATCTGGGCTGGAAAGAGGTCGTGCTTCCTGAGCTGCATGTCCGGCTCATCAAGATAAAAGGCGCGGATTACACGATACGGCCGGCGGAATATTACGGGAGATATTTCTATTTCCTGGGCCTGAACAGATGGCTGTCATACATTGCTGCTGCAAAGGAAGCGTTTAAAGCAAAATCAGTATCCTTTTTTTTCAGCATGGTAAAATCATACGAAAGCTGCCGTACCCAAAAGCTTGAATTGAAAATTTCAGTAGATGAGCAGAAGGTTATCAACCGCCACCGCTGGAACCTGCTGAAGAAAAAATGGCTGAGGATATAACCAAATGAACCGGATAAGGTCTTATGGGTTATAATACCCATAGAAAAAGGACGTTAGCCCGTCTGCATCAGAATATAGTTAATGGCTTTAGCCAAATATGCCGACTGTGAAAAGAATAGCCTACATCGAGATCGATACCCATGCGGAAATAGCCCAGGCTTTCCTGGAAATCATGAAAGGTTCTGCCTCTTTTTCGGTGGATTATTATTTTTCGGAAAAAATTAAAAGCCAGGTCGATGATCATGGCGAACCCGTCTTCTCATCAGATAGTTCCGTAATCCTGGAGCAGCTGAAGGATAAAAAATATGACCTTGTCGTCATCGGTACGGTGCACCGGTTTTTCAATACCTTTCAGGCTATTGTCGCCCGGCATCATGCTGCGGTCATCGTCCACAACTTGAATTTTATCAAAGCTTCCGGAGCAGGGCTGGTAAGAAGCATCTTCAAGAAAGACCGGATGTACAGGATGAAACTCCTGTGGAAAGAGGGGTTGCTGGGAGCGCCGGAAGTATACCGGGGTGCTGAAAATTTGCTGGTGCTGGATGAAGCACTGGTTTCAGAGAAGTTCAGGTTCCTGCCGCTTTTCTTTACCCAACCAGGCATTGTGCCGGAAAATAAGAGCGTGACGGTTGTAATCCCCGGAGGCGTTTCCCAGCAGAGAAGGGATTACCGGCATATTTTTACCGTTATCCGGATGCTGAAGCCGGAGAAACCGTATCATTTTATATTCCTGGGCAAAGCACAAGGAAATGAACTCAGGGAGCTTGAAACATTATCACAGGAATTGCCTCACCACATCAGGATCACTTATTTTTCCAAACGGGTTTCTTCCGGAGAATTCACAGCCCGGATGCAGGAAGCCGATGTCCTCTGGTGTCCCATTCAGGAAAAGACGGAATTTTTCAGCCGGCAGGAAATCTACGGCAAAACCAAAATGACGGGAAACCTGGGGGATGCCATAAAGTTCGGGAAATGGGCCGTCTTCCCTGCAAATTATCAATCCGGATTAGATTTTATCGTCCTGGAACAGAAAGATATCATCAGCCAGTTTGAAAGGCTTAAAGACACGCCGTATGACTTTCAGAAACAGTATGGCAAACCAGCGGTTCAGGCAAAGCTTGAAAGGCTGCTGGAAGAACTGACGGCTATTTGAATTTAAAAATACTTCGGATAAAATTGCGGTTCAGGTAATTTTCGATCGGAAATACTTTGGTGAAATGATTTCCGACGAAGATCAGGATCAGCACGACAGCCGGCTTGTAAACCAGATTAATGAAATTATTGCCGAAATCGGGCAGTACAATGGCTACGGTAACCGCCAGGGTACAGATAATCGATACGAAGATCATTTCAATCGTTAGCGGGGAGACTTTAAATACAAAATAATTGAATACTACTTTTACCACATTATAGGTGATCAGCGAAATCGCTGTTGCCAGGGCAATCCCGATCAGCTGCAGATCGGTATTCTTAATGAAATAAAGGTTCAGGCTTATCGTCAGCCCGGCCAGCAGGAGCATCACCAGGATATTGAAGCGGTAATATTTTGAGAGTGAAATAATGTTTCCGTTAAATCCTGTAGCCAGGTCGATCAGTACGGCGGAACCCCAGATCCAGATCACAGGTTCGTACATTCTGAGCAGGGTTCCGTTCTGCGGCATAAACCGCGTAAGGTAAGGGAAGCCCACCATAATGCAGGAAAAAAGCACCGCACCCAGGAAATACAGGGACAGTGATGTTTTTTTATGGAACCGGTCCAGTTCCAGCATATCGCCGTCAGCCAGGGTCTTACTGATGATCGGAGCGGAAATATTGAACAGCCCAAGCTGCGGGATTGAGATCAGCGAAATCAAAGCATACAGTACCGAATAGATGCCGTTTTCTTCCATTCCCATGTATTCACCGATCATAAAGCTGTTGATGGCCAGGTAGTTCCCGAAAGTCCCGAGGAAGCCGAAGAAGCTGTAATTCATGAATTCTTTCCAGAAGTTGTCCTGCTTAAAATAAGCAGTACTGAAATCCAGCCTGATTTTCTCAAGCCTGTTGGTATAGTAGATATACCCGAACAGCATCAGCGCGAAGATCCCGAAGAAAAAGGCAAGCGCCGTCTGCTCCGAAAGGGAAAAATAAAAGAAAAGACAGAAGGATCCCAGATTGGCGATCTTAGGGAACAGATTGTCGAAAATATTAGAAACAGCAATCCTTTTATAATTGGAAATGTATTTGTTGAAAATTGCACAGAATGAAAGCAGCAGGATCAGGGGAAGGATAATTTCCTTGATCTTCCAGGCTTTCGTATTCCTGAACCCCGGAAAAATATGCGGGATAAGAAAAAATACAAGCAGGAACACCACGAAGTTGATGAAAACCGTAAGCAGGGAAAGCGAAAGCATGTTCTGCCGTTTGCCGTCTTGATCTACCTGATGGAAAAACTTTACATTGGAATAGGAAATCCCGAAAACCACAAAAGGAACCAGCATTTCAGCGGTCGGCATGATGTACCGTAATGTTCCGTAGAATTCAAAATCATTCGGGAAAATAAAAATTGCGGAGATGGTGCCCAGCAGAAAACCGATATAGCCAATAATGGAATATTTAAATCCCTGTCTTGCTACTACACTCATTTTATTGGCTTTTAGGAATGAAAATAATATTGTTGATGTATTCGGTTTTATTTTTTTCGTCGGCGGTATTTGTCAGCAGGATTTCTTCCGTGAGCCGCTCGAGGCTGAAGGTATCCCTGTTGAGGTAATGCGCATGGTAGTCCCAGGATTCCACTTCGGAAATTTCTTTCCAGACCGGGGTCTCATGGTGGCGCTGTTCCATTTCCACCATCAGAACGGGGGTAAAGCGGCGGATGATCTCACGGGCACCGTTCAGGGTCTTCATTTCATTGCCTTCCACATCAATCTTGATAAAATCCAGGCGGTGGAAATGCTCAATGGCAGCCCAGTCATCAAGCCGGATTACTTTTACCTGTTCGGTATAGCTTTTTTCTTCCCCTTTTTCCTTATAATCAATATTCAGGGTTCCCCTTGAGGCAATCATTTTTCCCTTGATCACCGGAACCTTGAATTCTGCCGTGGTATTTTCATCAGAAAGGGCAAGCGGGAGCACCCTCATGTCCGGGAAAAGCCTTTTCAGACGCCTGTACAGTTTTTTATTGGGTTCAAAGGCATAGATATGCTCATGGTCCAGGCGGTCTTCCAGCTGGTACAGGAAAGTGCCTACATTGGCACCGATATCCAGGATCACCGCTTTTTTCGGTAAGAATTCCCTGATCCAGACCAGCTCCGGTTCTACATTCCTTGCAGAAAAATTTTCTTTGGTAAGGTGATGGAGGTTTTTAAAAAATCTCTTTTTATAAAAATCCGGACTGATATACTGCAGTTTTTCGGCAATTCTTTGATACAGGGACATGGATAAGCATTTGGGAAAAGGCAAATATACGTAAAAATGTTAAATTCCTGTTAAAACAATACTGAATTAATCGTCTGATAATCAGTTGGGTTGATTTTATTATATTCGGAATGGATCGCCATTTGTCCGGGGCCTGATGAAAATCAGGATAAATGACCCGGAATTTAAACCAGGCGAATATTTTCAGGGATCCAAACGCATTTTCTGTTTTATATGGTAGAATAATGCGGAACGGTATTTCTGTAACTGTTGTGATGACCATTATCGCGACGGGTAAAGATTAACCGGATGATGAAGATGAAAAGCATCCGGTGCTATACCGACAGCGGTGCGTTCAGGAAATCGTTCAGCGGTTTCATCAGGCTGAATACGGATGTCAGCTTTTTTACCGCATTTTTGTCGGTCAGTTCTTTATCCTTTATATCGTAAACAGCAATAAAGCTTTTCAGTTTCAGATAGTCGGCCATCGGGTCATCTTTTTCAAAGCCCTGCGGAACATTTTTCAGCTTGTCGTCCTGATCGAGTTGGGGGAAATGTTTCTTGAAATCCTTCTGATGGATAACAGCCAGGAATTCTTCTCCGTACAACGAAATTTCTTTCCGCAGTTCTTTCAGGACAGCCGGTTCCGGCATGTAGATTCCGCCGGCAATAAATGATTTTCCGGGCTCCAGATGAAGGTAATAACCTCCCTTCCGGCTTCCTTTTCCCATTCCCAGGGATGCTCCGAAATTGGTCTTGTACGGGGTCTTGTCCTTGGAAAATCTGGTGTCCCGGTAGATACGGAAAAGCGATTTCCTGGCATCGATCTTTGCCAGATCTGCGTCAAATCCTGCCATCTCTTTTATCAGGTCTTCAATAAAGGCTACCATATGTTGCTGGGCGTTGGTGTACAGATGTTTATTTTCAGTAAACCATTCACGGTTGTTGTTTTCACTCAGCAGACGGAGGAAATCAAAAATATCAGGGGAAACAGAGGCCGGCATATACAGATGTTTAGTTCAAATATAGGCAAAATCTGTATTGCAAAGAACGGCGGGTGAAAAATTAATATTAAAATAAAAACAAAAAAAAAGCCCTTTTAATGCGGAAATTATAAAAGGATAAGGGGATTCAAATACTAAATTATCATATATGTAACAGTAGTTCAGGCATAATTCAAATAATAATTGTATCTTTGCAGAAATTTTATAATATTTAATGAATTTATTTACGGAAACCAATTTAAGTCCTGATATTCTTAAGGCAATTGGCGAACTGGGTTACGAAAGCCCGACAGAAATCCAAAAACAGACGATCCCTTTCATTCTTTCAGATATTCGCGACTTGATCGCACTTGCGCAGACGGGGACAGGCAAAACAGCAGCATTTTCGCTTCCGATTTTGGATATGATTGACGATACGAGTCGCAAAATCCAGCTATTGGTGCTTTGTCCGACACGGGAATTATGTCTTCAGATTACGAAAGACATCAAAAACTACTCCAAATACATGAAAGACATCAAGACGACAGCCGTCTATGGTGGAAGCAGTATTATGGACCAAATGAGATCACTTAAGGACAAACCGCAGATTATCGTGGGAACTCCGGGCAGGGTGATTGACCTGATCAACAGGAAAGCCCTTGACTTTTCTGCTATCCACTGGCTGGTTCTGGACGAGGCCGATGAGATGCTTTCCATGGGATTCAAGGACGAGCTGGAAACCATCCTGAGCGAAACTCCTGAAACCAAGCAGACTTTCCTGTTCTCTGCCACCATGAGCAAAGAAGTGGAAAGGATTTCCAAGAATTATCTAACGAAGCCGCACAGGATTTCGGTAGGTTCCATTAACGAAGTTAAGAAGAACATCAAACATGAGTACTATGTAACCGGGTACCGTCAGAAAAAAGAAGCTTTAAAGCGTCTGATCGACTCTAACCCGAACCAGTATTCCATCATATTCTGCAGAACAAGAATGGAGACCCAGGAGGTTGCCGACTTCCTGATGCAGAACGGATATGCCGCTGATGCACTTCATGGAGATCTTTCCCAGGCACAGCGTGATACGGTGATGAAGAAATTCAGGCTGAAGAATATCGATATCCTTGTAGCTACAGATGTGGCGGCAAGAGGACTTGATGTGAACTCCCTGACCCACGTAATCCATTACTCTTTACCGGATGATCCTGAAGTATTCGTTCACCGAAGCGGAAGAACGGGAAGAGCAGGGAAAGACGGGATCTCCATCTCTCTCATCAAACCGGAAGAAAGCCGGAAGCTGAAGCAGATCAAATCGGTGACCAAAATTGAGATCAACGAAGGAAAAGTACCTACCGGCGAAGACATCATCAAAGCACAGGTAGCAGGCGTTTTCGAAAGCCTTTTCGAAATCCATGAAGATTTCTTTGAATTCGATGATTCCCTGATCCCGGATTTATCTGCATTCACCAAAGAAGAGCTTGCCCACAAATTGCTTCAGTTCCAGTTGAAAGACCTGGCGCTGTATTACAAAGACAGGCATGACATGATGGAGCAGAAGCTGAGCAGCAGGGATGACGACAGAGGCTCCAGAAGAGACCGCGACAGAGGAAGAGACCGCGACAGAAGCGAACGCAGTGACCGCGGCGAAAGAAGGGAACGCGGAGGAAAACCGAGAAAGAAAAATGAAGATATGGTAAGATTCTTCTTTAACCTGGGGAAAAAGGACCAGCTGAAAAAGCTTGATGTTTTGGACATCATCAATAAAGCGACATCCAACGGGAAAAGCAAAAAAAGAGCAGAAATCGGCGATATCGAAATTTTAGAGAAATTTTCCTTCTTCGAGATAGAAAAATCATTCAAAGGAGACCTGTTGAGCAACATTACCTCAATGAAATTCAGAGGGAAAGAGATGAGGGCTGAAGAAGCTAACTAATCTTATAATCAATACAATAGACCGGCTTTTGAGCCGGTTTTTTTGTGTCCGCAAACAGGGTGTCTTCAATGTTAACAAAACTTAATGTTATATGTTTCCGGGTAAGGGGCTTTTTTAGGAAATTTGCACACGAATTATAAATACTTAAAAATGGGAATTGGTAATATTTTCCACGCTTTTCAACCCAAAGATAAAATCTTCTTTGTTCTATTTGAAAAAGTAACTGAAAACCTGGTGGCAATGTCTGAAGACTTCAATCATGGAATCAAGGACTTCGATCTTAATGATGACTCCATGCTGAAGAAGATGAGCGACTATGAGCATAAAAATGATGAACTGACCCATGAGATCTTCGTTGAGCTGGGGAAAAACTTCATCACGCCTTTCGACAGGGAAGATATCCATACACTGGCTACAGGACTGGATGATATTGCCGATTATATCTACGCTTCCACAAAATATATCTTCCTGTACAAATCACCGGAAATGAAGGCTTACTCAGACTTCTCCCTCCTGATCCACAAAGCCTGCCTGGAAATCCAGAATGCCATGAAGAACCTGAAGGGTTTCAAAAACATGGAGCAGGTAAAGGAAGCGTGCATCAAAGTAAACTCTATTGAAAATATTGCAGACGACCTGCTTTCCAACTCCATGGTGGAACTTTTCGAAACCAACGATGCCATCAACATCATCAAAGTTTCATCTGTACTTAATTATCTTGAGGTAGTAACCGACAAAGCGGAAGATGTTGCCAACACGATTGAGAACATCATGATCAAATACGCTTAATTCATAATTATAATTAAACGATGGAATTTCCTATTTTACTTATAGTTATAATCGGGCTCGCATTGATTTTCGATTATATCAACGGGTTTCATGATGCGGCCAACTCAATTGCAACTATTGTCTCCACAAAAGTACTTACTCCGTTCCAGGCCGTTCTTTGGGCTGCCCTCTGGAACTTTGCCGCGTTTTTTATTGCGGCTTATATCATCGGCGAATTTAAGATCGGTAATACCATTGCCAAAACCGTGAACGAAAACTTCATTACCCTTGAAGTCATCTTCTCCGGGCTGGTGGCTGCTATTGCCTGGAACCTCCTTACCTGGTGGTTCGGGATCCCTTCGTCGTCGTCCCACACCCTGATCGGAGGATTCCTGGGAGCGGCACTGATGCATGCCTTTATGATGGACTATCATGAGGTGGCAGCAGCCCAGCCGGGGCTGGGATTATGGGAAACCCTTAAGGAAGCAGCCAGCCAGGTGACCCAGCAGAGTGTGGTGAAATTTGACAAGGTAATCCCTATTTTCCTGTTTATTTTCATGGCGCCGATCATCGGGATGATCATCTCCATTATCATTACGCTGATCATCGTTTACCTGTATAAAAAATCCAATCCGCATAAAGCCGACAAGTCCTTTAAAAGGATGCAGCTGGCTTCTTCAGCACTGTTCAGCTTGGGGCATGGTCTGAATGATGCCCAGAAAGTAATGGGAATCATCGGGGCAGCAGTAATATACTATCATGTCAATATGCTTCAGGATGCTGAATACCTGAAGATCCCTTCCGCCGGACGCTTTGATTATTTCGCCCAGCATTACATCTGGGTTCCGCTGGTCTCTTTCATCGCTATCGCATTGGGAACCATGAGCGGCGGATGGAAAATCATCAAAACCATGGGAACGAAGATCACCAAGGTGACTTCCCTCGAAGGGGTAAGTGCCGAGACAGCAGGTGCCATTACCCTGTTCATTACGGATCACTTCGGGATTCCTGTTTCCACAACCCACACCATTACCGGTTCCATTATCGGGGTAGGGCTCACCAAGAGGGTTTCTGCCGTACGATGGGGGATTACCGTAAGCCTTCTTTGGGCATGGGTACTGACCATCCCGATTTCAGCAATCGTAGCAGGGATTACGTACCTTGCCGTGACGTACCTGACATAATAAAATACAAATTTTAAATATCATGAAAGCCTTGTCTTCCGGGACAGGGCTTTTTGTTTTGATAAAATGGCAATCCCATATGAAAAAGGGAGATTCTATCCATGCGCATAGATCTTCAGGGATATGCAGATAAGCTGATGGTTCTGGTAGTTTTAATAGAATAATAATTAATTGTTATGGCATTATAAGCCTGTTTCCCATTGGTTAATTTTTGTTATTTTTTTTCATCAGGTGATGAAATAATTCAGTTTTCTTTTTTATATTTGCAGCGTTAACGGCCTGTCAGAGCGGATTTGACTAATGTGTGTTCCGGATTATATATAAGCGGAGCGGATGAGCAGGTACCCCGGTTAGCTTTTTGTTTTTCCACCATTTCGGCAAAAGTTGATATGCTCTTAACCAGAGATACACACTTTAATACATATTCAAGGAAAAATGAAAATTTTACAGAAACAGCCGAAAAGAATGGCCCTGTCCGTTCTTCTATTGATGGGTTCACTTACCTATGCACAGATTGGTATCAATACACAGAACCCGCAATCCGTGTTCCATGTAGACGGAGCCAAAGACAATCCGGTCACGGGCATTCCTACTGCTGCACAGCAACTCAATGATCTCGTTGTAACGTCTTCCGGTAAAGTTGGGATCGGCACCAATAACCCGTCGGGAGCATTGGATGTACAGAGCCAAACGGGAGGTTTTGTACCGCCGCGCATGACCACTGCCCAGCGAAATGCCATTTCTTCGCCTGCAACCGGAACCATGGTATATGATACCACCCTGAACCAGTTCTACTATTATTCCGGCATACAATGGGAGTCCCTGGTTCCCGTAGCGGCGAGTGCCCGGATTTTCCAGATCATCCGCAAGAATGCCAACCAGACCATCCCCACCGCGGATACTTCAGGAGACATCACCTTTGATACCACTTCGGGGCAGGGAACAGGAGTAACCGTAAGCGGATCGAGCATTACGCTGCCTGCCGGAAAAACATTTCTGGTAACCGGTTATCTGGCGATAGCTTCCGCTTCAGGCAGCACCCAGAGCTGGGCAAGATACGAAATCGTGGATGCCGCACTCAACAATTCTTCTACCTGTACCGTAGCATCAAGAGGGTATAGCGAGCCTTCAACAGAGGTTAATAACGACTCTTCCGGAGGTCCTGCATTATGCGTGATCAGTACCGGGACGTCTGCAAAAAACATCAAGCTCCGCATTACGGCTAAAAGGAATGATGCCAATGTAGTGACCACTTCGATTGCGGATCCCTATGCAGAAACGGCTGTACTGATTCAGGAATTATAATCCGGTTTTATCCCTGAACAGATTGCAGGCAATTGTATAAGATACAGGCGGTTTACAGGCCGTCCGGAAAAGGCACCCTCAGTGGTGCTTTTCTTTTTAAATAATGGTTTCCTGTTCCAAACATTGCCTAAAAATCGTATTTTTGTTTAAACTATCAGAATTTATGGAATTTTTAGACCGATACCAGCAGATTGTTGGGGATGCTATCACCAGATATACCTTTAAGGACAAGCCGGCAGAACTGTATGAGCCGATGAACTATATTATTTCGCATGGGGGAAAACGCCTGCGTCCGATTATGGTGCTGATGGCCTGCGATTTATTCGGCGGCGATCTTCAACAAGCCATCAAGCCGGCCCTGGCTATCGAGTTTTTCCATAATTTTACCCTGATCCATGATGATATTATGGATGAGGCTCCCCTGAGGAGAAATAAACCCACCATCCATACCCTGCACGGCATCAATGTGGGCATCCTTTCCGGGGACGGGCTAATGCTGAAAGCCTATAAATTTTTTGAGGACTTGGAGCCTGAAATTTTTAAAGCCTGCATCAGGATCTTTACCCATACCGGACTGCTGCTGTGCGAAGGCCAGCAATATGACATCAATTTCGAAACCCAGGAAGATGTTACTTTCGATGACTATATCAGGATGATTACCTATAAAACAGGCGTTCTCAGTGCTTCTTCATTTGAGATCGGGGCGATGATTGCCAAAGCGGACTTTAAAGATGCCAAAGCCATTTTCAACTTCGGGAAACATATCGGGATCGCTTTCCAGATCATGGATGATTACCTGGATGTGTTCGGGGACCAGGCACAGTTCGGGAAAAAGCATGCCGGCGATATCTATGAGAACAAGAAAACCGTTCTTTACCTGATGGCCCGCGAGCATGCGACCGAAGAAGAGAGAAAGGAACTGGATTACTGGTATTCCAAAAAAACCGATAACATCGATAAAGTGTACGGCGTGGAAAAGATATTCAGGAGGACAAAAGTGGATGAAAAAGCATTGAGGCTGATTGAAAAGCATAACGAGATCGGGCAGAGCTACCTTCAGAAAATAGACATCCCGGATGAAAAGAAAAAACCGTTTGCAGAACTGGCCAATTACCTGCTGCGAAGAGAAAGTTAAGCTATGATTTTTGGTCATTATGTAATCCGCACGTACCGGAAGTTTAAAAACCAGGGCATCGGTACCCGTTTTGTTATTGTGGGCATCCCTTTGGTGCCCATCCAGAGTTATTATATTTTCAAGGATACCAACAGATCGATTGAAGTGGATCTTTACTGGAAGCAGGCTGTAAAAATATACATCATCATGGCTTCGGTATTCTATCTCTTTATCAAATATGTCACGGGGCAGCATTATGATGAAATGAGTTTCGAAAACCTGTTCCTGACCGTGCTGGGAATCAACGTTCTGGTATATTTTCTGTTTGATCCCTATACACTGAAAGAAAGGAAGATCCGGGAACTTTTAAGCAGATCGGTCTACATCAATGCATTGCCGAAATTTTTAGGGCAGACCGCAGCATTTGATGTTCAAAAAGGGTTTATCAGTGCCTTTCAGAGCCGGTTCGGCATATCTTGGAAGGAACTACTGAAAAACAATACGTACGAAGATGAGCATCTGCCCTACCTTTTTCCGATTGTGGTGTATGATCTCTATCTGTACAAAAATGAGAAAACCCGGAAATATTGTGACAAAATATTCCGCAGGTATAAAGAAATAGAACAGCTGTAGTAAATAATTAATCCGGAAATTTGAAAACCAGTAAACATAAATAATTGATTTTCAAATTGATAAATTTTCAGATTTTCAAATTAGCAGGATGAAATTCAGGACGGAAGTTGATATAAAAGAATCGGGACGGAAGATACAGATTGAGGATAAAATATTTTCAATCGGTTCGTGCTTTGCCTCAGAAATATCAGACCTGCTGCGGTTGGGGCAACTGCAGACTGCAAACAATCCTTTCGGTACGGTTTTTAACCCTTTTTCCATTGCCAACGCGGTAAAAAGGCTGCATGACGCAGGGTTTTACACCGGAGAAGAACTGATCGCCTTTAACGATGAATTCATTTCCCTTGATCACCACAGCAGTTTCGATACCCGGTATATGCATCAGACCCTGGCAAAAATCAACTCGGAAATTGAAAAAGGAAACACCTTTCTGCAAAATTCGCGCTGGGTCATTATCACGTATGGTACTTCCTACATTTATGAATTCATTCCAAAGCAGAAGCTGGTAGCCAACTGCCATAAAATCCCCCAGAAATTTTTTACCAAAAGGCTGCTGACCCATCAGGAAATTACGGATTCCCTGTATAATACAGTCCTGCATCTTAACGATATCTGCCGGGAGGATGTACAGATCCTGTTCACGGTTTCCCCGGTGCGCCATACCAAAGACGGCATGGCGGAAAACCAGCTGAGCAAATCCAAACTGATTACGGCCATCCATGACGTGATTCCGCAGTTCGGGAACTGCCATTACCTGCCGGTTTATGAACTGATGATGGACGACCTGCGCGATTACCGTTTTTATAAGGAAGACCTGATCCACCCCAACAACCAGGCGGTCAGTTATATCTTCGAAAAGTTCGGGAACGCATATTTCTCCGGGCAGGCCAAGGAATTCATCACCGAGAATTTTAAAATCAACAAAGCCCTTGAGCACAAAAGCAGTGATGAAAAAGATCCGAAGTATATCCTGTTCCGTGAAAAGCTGCAGCAAAGGATTGAAAGCCAGCGTAAAAAAGCAAGGCATAAAATATTTCCGGATGACTGATTTTAGGACACTGGAATACCTGAAAAAAGGCAACCCGCGCCAACAGAGGGCCTATGAGGTACTTACCAGGTACAGGGTTTTTGATGTGCTACAGGATTATCACCCGGTATTGGCAGGAACTTTTCCTATCGAAATCGATATCGGGGGGAGCGATCTGGATATTATCTGTCACCTGGACCCTGACCTGGACGGAAATGTACTGCAGGAACTGGTTTTCAATAAGATCATACCTGCAAACACCGAAATTGCTGTTGAAAGCAGCAGCGTTGGCGGAGAGAAATCAATCGTAATACATTGTATGCTGGAAGAGCTCCCGATAGAAATTTTCGGACAGAACAAGCCGGCCACTCTGCAGAATGCTTATCGCCACATGATAGCCGAATACAGAATATTACAGGAAAGAGGAGAAGATTTTAAACAGGAAATAATAAACCTAAAGAAAAGAGGGATCAAAACGGAGCCGGCATTCGGAATGTTGCTGGGATTGGAAAACCCGTATGAAGATCTCCTGAAATTATAAAGAAAAGAAATGATAGATACCCATACCCATCTGTACGCAGAAGAATTCGATGAAGACCGTGCAGAAGCCATTCAGAGAGCAGTCGATAAAGGAATTATAAACTTCTACCTTCCTGCTATCGACTCGGAATCCCATGGAAAAATGCTGGAGCTGGAAGCAGCGTATCCCGGCCAGGTATTCTCCATGATGGGGCTGCACCCTTGCTATGTAAAACCGGAAACCTGGCAGGAAGAGCTGAAAATCGTCAGGGATTATCTGGACCAGCGGCATTTTCCGGCTGTGGGGGAAATCGGAATCGATCTGTACTGGGATAAATCCACACTGGACATTCAGGTAAAAGCTTTTGAACAGCAGATCGACTGGGCCATTGAGAAAAACCTCCCTATTGTGATCCATACCCGGGAAAGCTTTGAAGAAACCTTTGAGGTACTGGAAAGAAAGAAACATCCTAAATTGAGGGGAATATTCCACTGCTTTTCAGGAAACCTGGAGCAGGCGAGACATGCCATTGATCTTAATTTTATCCTGGGCATAGGCGGGGTAGTCACATTCAAAAACGGAAAGATCGATCAGTTCCTCCATGAAAGTCCGCTGGACAAAATTGTCCTCGAAACCGACGCTCCGTACCTGGCCCCGGTTCCTTACCGGGGAAAGCGGAATGAAAGCGCCTATCTGGACCTGGTAGCCGGAAAGCTGGTGGACATTTACGGAAAGGATTTCGCGGAAATCAGCAGGATAACCACAGCAAATGCCGAAAAACTCTTCAAAAACAAATCATGAAAGCAAAAATTTCAAAACTTCTGAGACAGGTAAATTTATTGTTTCTGGCGGACAAAATGCGCTTCCATGTTCATAAAGCTAAAAACCGTGATAAAAACCTTGCTTTCAGGCTGGCACACCCTGATTTTAAGCTGCCTCCTGATTATCTGATCTATGAATCATTCTATATCAATTACGAAAGCTATTATAAAAGCGGAAAATTAGCGGCTGAGGAATTTGTTGAGATCTACAGGACTCATGGTTCCCGGGAACAGCCTAAGATCCTGGACTGGGGATGCGGCCCGGCGAGAGTGGTAAGGCATATTCCCGCCCTGCTTCCGGGTAGCCATGTATTCGGAACCGATTACAATAGAGAATCGATAGCATGGAACAAAAGCCATATCAAAAACGTTGAATTCAATCTCAATTCATTGAGTGCGGATCTGCCGTATGAAGACGGCTTTTTTGATTTTATTTATGGGATTTCCATTTTTACCCATCTTTCCGAAAAGATGCACGACGAGTGGAAACACGAACTGACAAGGGTACTGGGAAAAAAAGGAATCCTGCTTTTATCCCTGCAGGGAAAGCTTTTCAAAAACCATCTGACCGGAAATGAGGTGAGTGAATTTGAGAAAGGGAATCTTGTAGTGAGAGGGAATGTGAAGGAAGGGCACCGGACCTATTCCGCATTTCATCCGGAGGAGTATGTAAAAAAACTCTTCAGCGATTATGAAATCCTTGAACATACCGAGTCCTACTCAAACAACGGTAAACCGGAACAGGATATCTGGATCATGCGCAAAAAGTAATAAAAAAAGCCTTCCGTCCGGAAGGCTTTTTTCTTGTTATTTCTTTCTTGTAAAATTCTTATTCTTAGGTTTGCTGAAGCCGGTTGAAGCTCCGCCGGATTCCGGCTTGTTCCTGTTTCCGCCGGATCTTGGGGTATTGGGTCCTCCTGCTTTCGGCCGGTCTGTGCGGGGTGTAAATGGCTTGTTATTGGAATCCCTTTTCTGGGCTACCAGGTTATCCGTATGAAAAGGATGGTCCTTCACGATCGGAATCTTCATACCGATGAGTTTCTCCGTATTTTTAAGATTCATCAGGTCCAGTCCGTCAACAAAGGAAATGGAGGTTCCTTCGGCTCCGGCTCTTCCCGTCCTTCCGATACGGTGAACATAGGTTTCTGATACATCGGAGAGCTCGAAATTGACTACGTACTTAAGCTCGTCGATATCAATTCCTCTGGCAGCGATATCCGTAGCCACCAGGACCCTGGTTTTTCCGGATTTGAAATTGTTCAGGGCATTCTGACGGGCATTCTGTGACTTGTTTCCATGAATGGCTTCCGCCGTAAGATGGTCTTTCTGAAGCTTTCTGGCGATTTTATCGGCTCCATGCTTCGTTCTTGAGAACACCAGTACGGAATCGGAGATGTCATTCTTTAAAATATGGGTAAGAAGATCCAGCTTATTGTCTTTCTCAACAAAATATACCGACTGTTTGATGGTCTCTGCAGTAGAGGAAACCGGGGTTACTTCCACCTTTACCGGATTATTCAGGATCGAGTCTGCCAGTTTCTGGATTTCCGCAGGCATGGTAGCAGAGAAAAATAGGGTCTGCCTTTTCTGTGGCAGAAGCTTGATGATTCTTTTCACATCATGCACAAAACCCATATCCAGCATCCTGTCAGCTTCATCCAGCACGAAAATCTCGAGGTTTTTCAGGCTGATGATTCCCTGCGCGATAAAATCAAGCAGTCTTCCGGGAGTCGCTACCAGGATATCCACTCCTTTTCTGAGCGCAATTTCCTGATTTCCCTGTTTTACTCCTCCGAAGATAACCAGATGCTTCAGCGGAAGATACTTTCCGTAGGCTTTGATGTTTTCTTCGATCTGGATGGCCAGCTCTCTGGTAGGGGTGAGTATTAAAGCTTTGATATGCCTGTTCGGCGTCTTATTTTTAGAAAGATTCTGTAAAATAGGAATGGAAAAAGCAGCTGTCTTACCGGTTCCTGTCTGCGCGCAACCCAAAAAATCTCTGCCTTGAAGGATATCAGGAATAGATCTTTCCTGGATTGGGGTAGGGGTGGTGTATCCTTGCTCCTGAACTGCCTTGGCAATCGGGTCTATTAAATTTAAGTCTGTAAAATTCAAATGAATCGTTTTTATAATTTACAATAAAAATTCCTTCAAAAAGAAGGAATGATGTATGCAAAGGTAACGTAAATATTTTTAAGTGGTTAATTTACTTTTGTCCACTGCTGATTATTTCTTAAATCTTCGAAAAATTTGTACAGTGCTGCCAGTTTTTCCGTACCTATTTTTCCGTAATCCTCTACATTTTTCATGCTCCCGTCACGGAATTTGATGCGTAGATAAGAAGTGGGCAGATCAGAGATGTTTCTTTCACCGTATTTGGCGTTCAGCCCTTTTACATTCAAGTCATCAAGCAACGTGATGAGCCGGTTGTAATCCGCTTCTTTAATCGTCCCCTTAAAGGTACCTTCCCTTGGCTTATCAAATTCTCCTTTTGAGAATTCTTTGGAAAAGTTGAAATGTTCCGCTTCCAGCACGGCAGTCCTGTCCGGATTGATGGTCATTTTGAAAATAGGGCAGGATCCGAAGCAGGGCCCGGCTTCGTATTCAATGGAAGTGTAGGCTGAGTTCATTTTCTGGGCGGTACATGAAAACAGGAAAATAAATGCGCAAAGGCCTAATACATATTTCATAGGGTCATTTTTATGGACATCTTCAAGAACTGTTCCAAATTTCCTATTTAAAAAAGATGTGTATAAATTGATTCCCTGAAAAGGAATTCAGATAAATTTTCGTTATTTTGATCATTCAAAATTGCATCTTTTTTTCATGTATAATTTTCTAAAGTCAGCTGCTAAGAATATCATTCCCCGGAAAATCCTTATTGAGAATGAAGAGAGGTTCCGTAGACTCCTGATTCCCTTGTATAAAGGAAAGAACAACCAATGCCTGATCTGTGGAACCCGACTCAAGCACTTTGCGAAGCTCGGCAACGGAAACCTCATCTGCCCGGTATGCGGAAGCCTGCCCAGGACCCGCAGGCTCTACAAACTGCTGCAGGAGGAATTTTTAAAGCCCGGCATGGCCTTCCTTGACTTTTCCCCTTCCCGGATGTTGTATAAAAAATGGAAGGCCCGGAAAGGAATATCTTATTTCCCTACAGATTTTGAGGATGAATTCCTGTCTGATTACCGGTATGATATTACGGGTATAGAGGCTGAAGATGAAAAATTTGACCTGATCGTATGCTATCATATTCTGGAACATATTACCGAAGACCGCAAAGCGATGAACGAACTGTACCGCGTCCTGAAAAAAGATGGTACTGTTTTAATTCAGACCCCTTTTAAAGAAGGGGAGATTTATGAAGATGATTCCATTGTAACAGAAGAGGAAAGGCTCAGGCATTTCGGGCAGGAAGACCACGTGAGGATCTATTCCGTGAAAGCCCTGGAATCAAGGCTGAAAACGGCAGGATTCCGTGTTACGGTAAGAACCTTCTCAGAAGATGTTTATTATGGATTTTCCGCAGGCGAAAAAATATTGATCTGTACCAAACTTTAATAGGACATTCAAAAAAAAGAATTCAGGAAAACCCCTGACCCGCAATCAAAAGAACAGAATATGCAGCCGATAAACTGGATTTATCAGTTGTCCGGACGTTTCTGCAACTGGACATAAAAAAAGTACACAGGAGGTGTACTTTTTTTATTTTTTTCAAATTTTTTTATCCGTGCAGCTGTTTCCAGATCGCGTCTTTCAGTTCCGTAAGCCCTTCGCCGGTAACACCGGAAAAGAAGAGCGGCTGCTTATTTTCCGGGAATTCGGCGGAGATTTCTTTTTTCAGCTCGTCATCCAGAAGATCGGATTTTGAAATTGAAATGATAAAATCCTTATCCAGCAGTTCAGGGTTGTATTCTTTCAGCTCATTTTCAAGGATTTTAAATTCCTGGAAATGGTCTTCCGAATCAGAAGGAATGAGGAAAAGCAGAATGGAATTTCTCTCGATATGCCTCAGGAAACGGTGTCCCAGGCCTTTGCCTTCTGCTGCCCCTTCGATGATCCCCGGGATATCGGCCATCACGAAGGATTTATAGTTCCTGTAATCCACGATTCCCAGGTTCGGAGTCAGTGTCGTAAAGGCATAATTGGCAATTTTCGGTTTAGCGGCCGAAACAGAAGCCAGCAGGGTGGATTTCCCGGCATTCGGGAATCCTACCAGCCCCACATCGGCAAGGATCTTCAGTTCGAAGACCACATAGCCTTCCTGTCCGTCCATTCCGGGCTGGGCAAATCTCGGGGTCTGGTTGGTGGAGGATTTGAAATGTTCGTTTCCTTTTCCGCCCATTCCGCCTTCCATCAGGATGATTTCCTGGCCGTCTTCCATAATTTCACCAATGATTTCGCCGTCTTCATTTTTGGCAATGGTCCCGATCGGGACTTCAATATACACATCGGCTCCGTAAGCTCCGGTAAGCTGGTTTTTACCGCCGTTTTCCCCGCGCTCTGCCTTTACGTGACGCGTATAACGCAGAGGAAGCAGAGTCCACTCATTGGCATTTCCTTTCATGATGACGTGGCCGCCACGGCCTCCGTCGCCTCCGTCAGGTCCGCCTTTGGGAATATATTTTTCACGGCGGAGATGCGCAGAACCTGCTCCTCCGTGCCCGCTTTTACAATGAATCTTTACGTAATCTACAAAATTTGACATTTCTTATAATTATGAGTTATGAGTTATGAAGCATGAGCTATGAATTGTAAAAACTTATAACTCATCACCCATAACTTTTAACTATTTTACTTTTTCTACTTCAGCGAAAAGCTTTTCGGCGATTTCATTAATGTCGCCGACACCGTTGATCTCCACATATTTGCCCTGCTGCTTGTACAGCTCGGCAACTTCTGCTGTTTTTGCGTAGTATTCTTTTATTCTGTTCCGGATGATCTCCACATTGCTGTCATCTGATCTTCCGCTGATTTCTCCTCTTTTCAGCAGTCTTTCTTCCAAAATAGAATCTTCAACCACTAAGGAAAGACAAACGTCAATCTCGTCATTCAGCTCTTCTTTTACAATTTTTTCCAGCGCTTCCGTCTGAACAGCCGTTCTCGGGTACCCATCGAAAATAAATCCTGCTGCCTCGGTCGGCTTCCTGATGTCATCAATCAGCATATCGGTGGTTACCTGATCCGGGACCAATTCTCCTTTATCGATATAGGATTTGGCCAGTTTACCGAGCTCGGTGTCATTTTTCATGTTGAATCTGAAAAGGTCACCCGTTGAGATCTGCTTCAGGTTGAATTTCTCAATCAGGTTTTGCGCTTGTGTACCTTTTCCGCTTCCCGGAGGGCCGAACAGAACAATGTTTATCATAATGGTTTAGGGCTTCCGGCAATTGGCGGCTGGCTTCCGGCTTTTACCGTCAGCGTATTTGCTTCTGCCTTTAGCATTTTTAAGTTATTATTAAATTTATTTCTATATTTTTACTTTGTAAGCTAAAAGCTATCAGCCAATAGCCAACAGCATCTTAATGGTTGATCTGTCCGTCTTCCAGCTGGTAGAGGTTCGGGAGGTTTCTTCCCAATTCATCGTAATCCAGTCCGTAGCCGAGAACAAATTTATTGGGGATTTCCTTCCCGATATAATCCAGTTTGAAATCTTTCTTGTATACTTCCGGCTTCAATAAGAATGATGCGATCTTTACGGATTTCGGACGCTGGGTCTCGTTAAAATATTTGAACAGGCTTTCCACGGTATTTCCCGTATCCACAATATCTTCCACCAGGATGATATGACGGTCTTTTACATCTTTGGTCAGCTCCATTTTCTGGTACACAATACCGGTAGATTCCGTCCCTGCATAGGAGCTCATCTGGATAAAGGCGATCTCACAAGGCCCGGGATAATGCTTCAGCAGGTCTGAAAAGAACATAATGACTCCGTTCAGTACCCCGATAAAAACAGGAACCTCGTCCTTGTAGTCTTCATAAATATTTAAAGCTGTTGCTTTTACAATCTCCTGAATTTCGGCATCCTCTAAATAAGGAACAAAAGTTTTGTCGTGAACTTTAATACTCTCCATAAAAATTTTAGTAGTCGGCAAAGTTACGGATTTTTGATGAAAGTTTTCATGAGCCGGAAACAAGAGTGGGGAATGGTGAATTTTGCTTTGCAGGTGAATGGTGAATTTATACTTAGGGTTACTATTGGGAAAACGCAACGGCACGAAGGGTTTTGCCCGCTTTATGGGGGATAAGGCGCAACGATTTTATCAGAGATAAAATGGAATACTGCCTATTGTATTGTACTACCGATGCCTGTAAAGCAGTCTATGGAGCGGCATGAAAATTTGGCTTTGCCGAATTCTTTGCGCCTTATACCAAAGCCTTTCCCGATATTCTTTTCGGCTTCGCGTTTTTCCAACCATCCTAATCACAAGTCTTGAGCAGATAGGCTTAACGGAAATTCCCCTCCGGTTTTGGAGGGGTGGCGAAAATTCTAAGAATTTTTGACGGGGTGGTTCGGGAGGTGAATAGTGAATGGTGAATTTCGTTCTGCGGGTCAATTTTGCTCTGCAAGTGAATTTAAGACTGAACTGAAATTAACCATTCACCCGCAGGAGTTGACCATTGACAAAAAGTGAATGGTGAATTTCGCTCTGCGGGTCAATTTTGCTCCGCAAGTGAATTTTCAGGCTGAACTGAAATTGACCATTCACCCGCAGGCATTGACCATTGACAAAAAGTGAATGGTGAATTTCGCTCTGCGGGTCAATTTTGCTCCGCAAGTGAATTTTCAGGCTGAACTGAAATTAACCATTCACCCGCAGACATTGACCATTGACAAAAAGTGAATGGTGAATTTCGCTCCGCGGGTCAATTTTGCTCTGCAAGTGAATTTACGACTGAACTGAGATTGACCATTCACCAGCGCAGCGGATTGACCCGAAGGAATTGACTATTGACTTTGAGGACACTGCCAAAACGGGGTCTGCCGGCATAGCCCCGATTGCCGCGGCATCCTTTTTTTGAAGCGGGAAAAGCCAGGCAAAAAAAGATACAGCAGAAAGCGG
>NZ_CAJYMO010000216.1 GCF_913776365.1 uncultured Chryseobacterium sp.
ATAGCCTGCCGTTCCGGTTGAGGTATTGTTGATATTGGCAAAGCTTACATTCCCTATTCGCTCGTCTCCGGTATTGGTAGCGGATGCTGAACAGTAGGTCACCGTACTTCCTGCTGCCGTTGTTACGCTTACCGTATTACTGGCTCCGGAAACGTTTCCTGCTGCATCTTTTGCTCTTACCGTAAAACTGTAAGTTGTGGAAGGGGTCAGGCTGGTTACGGCATAGGAAGTGGAAGTTGCAGATCCGATAAGTGAAGATCCCTGGTAGACATCGTATCCGGTAACGCCCACATTATCTGTAGCTCCGGACCATGAAAGATTGGTGGAAGTGGAGGTTGTTCCCGAAGCCGACAGGGAAGGGGCAGAGGGTGCGGTGGTGTCTGACGCACCGGATCCTGCATTAACGCTGATGTTGGCATTGTTTACATCAAAGAAAATATGGTTGGAACCTTTCACCATGATTCTTCCCGTGGTAGTTGAGACATTAGGAATGGTAACAGCCTGGGAACCGTCATTCGGTGTCCCGGTAAGAAGGGTAGTCCAGGTTGCCCCGGAATCCTTTGACCAGAGGATGTCTACATTCGATGCATTTACGCCGTTTGCAGTGGTTCCCGCCACGTTCCAGGTGACGGTCTGTGAACTTCCTCCTGCATAAGTAACGGCTGAGTTCTGAGAGCTTACGCTGAAGGGACCTGCTGTTGCGTTTACGGTGATAACCGCATCATCGGAGTTGTTTCCTGAACCCCCGGCCCTGTTGTCGCGAACGGTAAACCGGAAATTATATGATCTTGCAACATTGGAGAGGGCTTCAACCGTTATTTCAGAACCGCTTGTAGTGGTGGCTCCTGTAAGAACGGCTGCCATCCTTGGGAAATACCGCACCGGAGAGGTGCTGGGCGTCCAGGACCTGAAGGCCGGCCCGGAAGCCTTTGTTGCACTGGCGGCGGAACCCGCTCCGGTCTGTGACGATGAGGCGTTATCAAGCTCTTCCCAGATATAGGTCAGGGCATCGCCGTTGGCATCTGTTCCGGTTCCGGTGAGCATGAAAGGCGTTCCTTTCGGGATCGTGTAGTCTGCACCGGCATTGGCGGTAGGAATGGAATTTCCTGTTGCCGTACTTACCGGGCATGTTTTGTTCTTAATGTTGTTGGTGATCTGCTGGATGCTGATGGCATGGAAAAAAGCATCGGAATGCGGCTGTACATCCTGGCTCGTAATCCCTGCGTATCCCATAATGGTGGAACCGGAGCCCGGTTCCATATTGACGCCTGTCCCTTCATTGGAATGGGAAAAGGTATGGTTCCCTCCGAACTGGTGTCCCATCTCATGGGCTACATAATCAATATCAAAGTTGTCTCCGGCCGGAATGGAATCTGCAGGCGAAGTATATCCGCTGCCTTTCGACCCGTTGGTACATACACAGCCAATGCAACCTGCATTTCCGCCGCCGCCGGAAGCCCCGAACAGGTGTCCGATGTCATAATTGGCCTCACCGATCACCGAGGTCAGGGTAGACTGGAGCTGGGAATTCCAGTTATTCATCTGGGAAGACGGAGAATAAGGATCGGTGGAGGAATTGGTATAGATCACCGCATCATTGTTTGAAATCAGGACCATTCTGGCGGAAAAATCTTTTTCGAAAACACCGTTTACCCGGGTCATGGTATTGTTCATGGCTGCAAGTGCGTTTGCTTTTGTACCACCGAAATAATTGGTATATTCCCCCGTACAGGATAAAGCCAGCCTGAAAGTTCTTAATCTGGCATCGTCTGCATTTGGTCTTGCCATCTCTTCCGTTCCCGCAGTACCGGCTGCTCCTTTCTGCGCGACATCGAGTACGGTGCATTCAAAAGCGTTGAGTTGGTCTTTCTTGTCAGTTTTTTTATAAACCACATACGATGAAAGGTCTTTGGTATACGGTTCAATAAACACGGCAGACCGGTCATTGTAAATTTCCATGGAGGACAATCCCAGCGGGGAGATGCTGAAATATACTGTTGTACCGGAACCGCCGAAGCTTTCGCCGATATAGGATTTGATATCCGGGTAGCGTGCCGCGAGCTGAGGGTCAAAATTTGAATTTTCCCTTACTTTAAAAGATTCCATCTGCCCTTCCGCATTCGGGAAAGAAATGATGACTTCTGATTTTTCTCCGGCCGCCAGCCTTTTTGGCGCTTTAGCCAATGCATTTTTAAGACCGTTGATATCCAGATGGTAAATTCTGGGATTAATGATGGTATTCTTATTTTCGAAAACTTCCGAAGTCGCCGGTTTCGTATCAGCAGACCATAAACGGTCAGTCTGTGAGAAAAAAGTTCCTGATGCCAAAAGCATTCCTATCAATAATAATTGTTTTTTCATATAAATCTTCTTTTGATTGTGAATTATCAAATCTAGTAAAAATTATAGTATGAAATAGAGAATCATTTAAGAAATATTTAGAATTTCATTGCAAAACGATATGCTACGGATAAAGTCGGTGCCGACGGTTTACATTTTCTTAAAATGCAGATAATAAAATGCAAAGGAAAGGAGCCTGTAATACAGTTAAATATAGTTTTATAAAACGAAATCCACGGTTCCGGATGAGTGACCGGTAAGAATACCTGTGGATAACTACTCGTAAAATAGCATTATCCTGATTGACCCGGTAAAATGGATACCTGCAGATACAGCAGGATAAAAAATTCCTGATAATCAATGTAAGGCAAAAAAAGGCAGTAATTAAGATCCGAATCTGAATGAAGCTCCAGGTCTTTAGCACTTTTCTATACGTTATATGATCGTTACCAAAAGCAGAATTGCAGCGCTGCTGTCTACTAGCAGGAGACAAAATGAAGCATATTCCGGCAGTCCAGAATTCCGGCAGTTGATTTTGTCGGTCAAGGAGGTCAGTGGCTTTACAAAAAATAAAAAAGCAGTATGCCCGGGCATACTGCTATATGAATATAATTCTTCGTAATTAAAGCTGCTATTACCGCGTAATATCCCTACCGATTACCAGTCTCTGGATTTCGGATGTTCCTTCCCCGATTGTACAGAGTTTGGAATCCCTGTAGAATTTTTCCACCGGAAAATCTTTCGTATATCCATATCCGCCAAAGATCTGCACGGCATTGTTTGAAATTCTTACGCAGGCTTCGGAAGCATAAAGCTTGGCCATGGCTCCTTCTTTCGTCATTTTTTGTTTGGCGTTCTTCAGTGTGGAAGCCCGCTGGATCAGAAGCTCTGCAGCATCGATTTCCGTAGCCATATCAGCCAGCATGAAATTTACTGCCTGGAATTCTGAAATTGATTTTCCGAACTGTTGTCTTTCCTTTGCATATTTCAGGGCAGCCTTATAAGCTCCCCGGGCAGTGCCCAGGCTCAAAGCGGCAATTGAAATTCTTCCGCCGTCCAGGATTTTCATCGCCTGTTTGAACCCTTCACCTACTTCTCCCAACCGGTGGGAATCCGGTACCCGGACGTTGTCAAAGATCAGTTCTGCTGTTTCAGAAGCCCTCATTCCCAGTTTGTTTTCTTTTTTACCGGAACTGAAGCCAGGCATCCCTTTTTCAAGAACAAATGCGGTTGAGTTATTTTTAGCTCCTTTTTCCCCTGTCCTTGTCATTACTACCGCAATATCACCGGAGATCGCATGGGTAATAAAGTTTTTGGCACCGTTGATGATCCATTCGTCGCCGTCTTTCACTGCGGTTGTGGACATTCCGCCGGAATCTGAACCTGTATTGTGTTCGGTAAGGCCCCAGGCTCCGATCACTTTGCCGGATGCTAGCTGTGGCAGCCAACGGTGTCTTTGCTCTTCGTTTCCGAATTCGTAAATATGGTTGGTGCATAATGAATTGTGTGCCGCTACAGAAAGCCCGATGGAAGGGTCTACCTGGGAAATCTCGTCAAGGATGGTTACGTATTCATGATAACCGAGACCCGAACCTCCGTATTCTTCCGGAACAACGATTCCCATAAAACCCATTTCCCCCAGTTCATGAAATAAATCCTTAGGGAAAGTCTGGCTTTCGTCCCACTCCATAATATTGGGCCTGATATTCTTTTCAGCAAATTCCCTTGCTGTTTCCGCTATCATTTTAATGTTGTCAATCGTTTCTGCGTTCATATAAAAAATACTTTGTTCCCAAAGATAACCAAATTG
>NZ_CAJYMO010000217.1 GCF_913776365.1 uncultured Chryseobacterium sp.
AGCATCCTGCTCTTTGTTTCCACCTTTATGTTTTCGGCCTACGTGCTCTCTTTCGGGAAACAGCAGGACTGGCTTCAGTCCAAAAGGATTGTTGAGGCGGGAATCGCTGCTTTTGTGAGCTTTGCGCTGCTGGTGATCCGCCAGCTGACCCTGAAGCGGCCGTACCTGTCATTCAAAATCTTTTCGCGGAACAATGTGCTGCACGGCCTGTTCATGCTCCTCTGCCTCGGAATGTTCCTGGGGACAACCTCTATTCAGAATACCTTTGCCGTCGGAGTGCTGGGATACGACCAGCTGACCAATGCAGGCCTCAACCTTCTGATGATTCCCGGGCTGGTGCTGGCCGGGGCAACCGCCATTTTCTGGTTCAAAAAGGAGATCCCGCTGAAGATGTTTATTTTTTCAGGCTTTGCTGCCATGATGGGGTATGCGGTCATCATGTACTTTTCCATGGTACTCGAGTTCAGTTATGACTATTGGTACCTGCCGATGTTCCTCAAAGGCTACGGAACCTGTTCCCTTTTCATTTCAGTCTGGTTTTACACCCTGGACAAGCTGGAAATGGATGATATGCTGGCGGCAATCGGGCTGGTGCTGGTCTGGAGGACCTTCCTGGCAGTCGGGATCTTTTCGGCATTGTACGCATGGTTCCAGTACCGTTTCCAGGTAATGGCGGTAGGAGACCTGGCGGTATACCTCGACGGGATGACAATTACTCCGCAGACGTTGTCAGGCAATATGAAAGCCCTGCAGCTGAATGCCATTCTCATTGCGGGTAAAAAGCTCTTTGGATATATTATCCTGGCCGGTTCCGGGGTGCTTGTCTATATACTGGCCCACCATTTCGGGCGGGACCGGTTCGAATATGTGCGCTTCATCAGGCTGCTCGCCGGAAAATCGGTGATTGCCCGAAGAAGGCTGCGTGAAAGGAAAAAATTAATAGAAGAAATAAAAGACGCTGCAGGTCCTGCGGTCTGAAGAAACCTTGTTTTTCACGAGTGAAGCCCTGTCCTGATTCTAAGGATGGGGTTTCACGTTTTTCCGCAAGGCCTGCTGTTGATTTTCAGGAGCTGTTTCCTGCTATCCGCTATTACTCCTCGCACCTGGGCTCTCCAATGCATGCCGATGCCAAAGCCTTGCACGCTCCAGCCTTCCTGCACCGCTGTGGGGTAGCCGCTGCTATCAGGGCTATGTCGGCAGCCTATAGGATAAACGGCAGGGTAAAAAAGGCAATGGTCAATCCACTCTGCTTGTCAATGGTCAATTTGACCTTACGCTGAACCTCAACCGATGCGTAAAATTCACCGCTGGCGCAAAATTACAGGTTGGTGTCTGACATAAGTTACCATTTTTAAAATCTTAGATTACAATACTATTATGCAGCATTCCATTTTATCTTCGATAAAATCTTTGCGCCTTATACCCCACAAAGCAGGCAAAAACCCTTTGCGCCATTGCGCTTTCCAATATAGGCACTCTACTTGGTACAGGCATTTCTGATGCTGGTGCGAGCGTCACGCTCGTATCCGTACCCATAAAGTAAGCACACAACTGACGCCGTAAAACCACCCCGTCAAAAATTCTTTGAATTTTCGCCACCCCTCCAAAACCGGAAGAGAATTTCCGTTAAGAATGTCCGCTTCGGACTTGTGATGAGTATTGGAAAAGCGCAAAGTCCGCAAGGAATACAGGGAAATGCTGCGGTATTAGGCGCAAGGAATTTGGCAGAGCCAAATTTTAATGCTGCTGAATAGACTGCTTTACAGGCATCGTTAGTACGGGACAATATGCAGCATTCCATTTTATCTTCGATAAAATCTTTGCGCCTTATACCGCACAAAGCAGGCAAAAACCCTTCGCGACCTTGCGTTTTCCAACATCGGCACTCTACTTGGTACAGGCGTTTCTTAGTACAGGCGTTTCTGATGCTGGTGCGAGCGTCACGCTCGTATCCGTACCCGTAAAGTAAGCACACAACTGACGCCGTAAAACCACCCCGTCAAAAATTCTCGGAATTTTCGCCACCCCTCCAAAACCGGAGGGGAATTTCCGTTAAGCATATTTGCAATGGACTTGTGATGGATATTGGAAAAACGCGAAGTCGCAAAGAATATCGGGAAAGGCCTTGGTATAAGGTGCAAAGAATTTGGCAAAGCCAAATTTTAATGCCGGTCAATAGACTGCTTTACAGGTATCGGTAGTATAAGACAATATGCAGCATTCTATTTTATCTCCGATAAAATCTTTGCGCCTTATACCGCACAAAGCAGGCAAAAACCCTTCGCGACCTTGCGTTTTCCAAAATCTTTCATTAAAGTCCGGGCAATGGTTGCAAACAGGGTGGTTTGGGGCAACAAAAAAACATGATTCATCCAATCCTGTAAATCTTCTGCCGGAAGTTGCACGGATTTTCTAATTTGAATATCTTTAAAACCACAAAAAAACCATCAGGTATAAACCAATAACGATCAATAAGAGATGACATTCCAGGAACAGATAAAGCAGGGCATCCCGCAGCAGCTGCCACAGCCGAGACCTTATGAAACGCACATCAACCATGCACCGAAACGGAAGGGGATTTTAGGGGAAGAAGAAAAAAAATTAGCATTAAAAAATGCACTTCGTTACTTTGAGCCCCGGTTTCATGCGGAACTGCTGCCTGAATTCCGGGAAGAGCTTGAAACCTACGGACGGATTTATATGTACCGCTTCCGTCCGGAGTACGAAATGAAGGCACGTCCCATCTCAGAATATCCCGGGAAATCTGAGCAGGCCAAAGCCATTATGCTGATGATCCAGAACAACCTCGATTATGCCGTAGCCCAGCATCCCCATGAACTGATTACCTACGGTGGAAACGGTGCCGTGTTTTCCAACTGGGCACAGTACCTGTTAACCATGAAATACCTTTCGGAAATGACGGACGAGCAGACACTCGTCATGTATTCCGGACATCCGATGGGCCTGTTCCCTTCGCATAAAGACGCCCCGCGGGTAGTGGTCACCAACGGAATGATGATCCCGAATTACTCCAGACCGGACGATTGGGAGAAATTCAACGCGCTCGGCGTTACGCAGTACGGGCAGATGACGGCCGGAAGCTATATGTACATCGGGCCTCAGGGCATTGTGCACGGAACCACCATCACTGTGCTGAATGCCTTCAGGAAAATCAGCAGAGAACCGAAGGGCGGGCTCTTTGTTACTTCAGGATTGGGCGGGATGTCCGGTGCACAGCCCAAAGCCGGGAACATTGCCGGTTGCGTAACCGTCTGTGCGGAAGTGAATCCGAAAATCACCAAAATCCGTCATGATCAAAAATGGGTAAATGAAATCCATGAAGATCTTGATCAGCTGGTCAGCAGGGTGAAAACCGCACAGGAAAACGGGGAAACGGTTTCCCTGGCCTATCTGGGCAATATCGTTGAGGTCTGGGAGAAATTTGATCAGGAAAATGTCCGGATCGATATCGGCTCAGATCAGACCTCGCTGCATAATCCCTGGGCCGGAGGCTATTATCCTGCCGGGCAGAGCTTTGAGGAATCCAATCGCATGATGGCCGAAGATCCTGAACAATTCAGAGACAAGGTGCAGGAAAGCCTGAGAAGGCATGCCGCAGCCATCAACAGGCATACCGGAAGAGGAACCTATTTCTTCGATTACGGAAATGCTTTCCTGCTGGAAGCGTCCAGGGCCGGGGCCGATGTCATGGCTGATCATCCGACGCTGGGCAGGGAATTCAAATTTCCTTCTTATGTCCAGGATATCATGGGGCCGATGTGCTTCGA